>NZ_JAVJSC010000001.1 GCF_040219635.1 Pyruvatibacter sp. | reverse complement strand
TCAATCAACGCCAGCTTCCAGGCGCGTTGCCATTCCTTCAGGCGGCGTTCGCGTTGCAAGGCTTCACGCACATCTGAAAATGGTTCGGCGTGTACCAGCGTATGAACGCTGTATTTTCGAGTGAATCCTTGTGACACGCCGGTTCTATGCTCGAAGGCACGTCGGGCGATGTCATTCGTCATGCCGACGTACAGCGTGCCGTTGCGCCCGCTGGCGAGGATATAGACATAGTAGGTCTTTTCCATCGACGGAGTGTGTCGCTCTGGGCCCCGCGGTCAAGCCGCGGGGAAGCAAATAGAAACTGCCTCCCCGCGGCTTGATAACCCTTTAGCCCTCCGGCTTGACCGGAGGGGTGGGGTCCAGGGTGTGGGGGGAAGGCGCTAGCGCCTAAGTGTGGATCACCCGGCCATACGCATCCAGCACGCTTTCGTGCATCGCTTCCGACAATGTGGGATGCGGAAACACCGTTTGCATCAACTCGGCTTCTGTCGTCTCAAGCTGGCGGGCCACGGCGTAGCCCTGAATGAGTTCGGTCACTTCCGGGCCGATCATGTGGGCGCCCAGAAGCTCGCCGGTTTTTTTGTCGAACACGGTTTTGACAAACCCTTCAGGCTCGCCCAGCGCAATGGCCTTGCCGTTGCCCTGAAACGGGAACGTGCCGACGCGCACATCGTGGCCCGCATCCTTTGCTTTGGCTTCGGTCATGCCGACAGACGCCACCTGCGGGCGACAATAGGTGCAGCCGGGAATGTTGGACGTATCGAGCGGGTGCGCGGTCTTGAGGCCTGCAATTTTTTCAACGCAGGCAATGCCCTCGTGGCTTGCCTTATGCGCCAGCCACGGCGGGCCGGTGAGGTCGCCGATGGCATAAATGCCGTCCACGCCGGTGCGGCCAAAGCCATCCACCACCACATGGCCCTTTTCGACTTTAACGCCCGCGTCTTCGAGGCCGATGTTTTCCACGTTGCCGGTGATGCCGACCGCCAGAATGACCTTGTCAAACTCTTGCGTGTCGCTTTTGCCGTCTGCCTCGATGGTGGCTTTAGCCTGCCCCCTGGCGACCTCCACCTTGGTGACCTTGGCGTTGGTAACAATTTTCATGCCCTGCTTCTTGAACGCCTTGAGCGCAAAGGCTGACACGTCTTCATCTTCCACCGGCAGAATGCGGTCCAACACTTCAACCACGGTTACCTCTGCGCCCATGGTCTTGTAGAAACTCGCAAACTCAATGCCGATGGCACCGGAGCCAATGACGAGCAGCTTCTTGGGCATTTCCTTTGGCACCATCGCCTCGCGGTAGGTCCATATGGTGTCGCCGTCCGGCTCGATGCCCGGCAGCGCACGGGCGCGGGCGCCGGTGGCCAGCACAATGTGCTTTGCGGATACGTCCTGCGACGTGCCGTCGTGCTCGACCGTCAGCTTGCCCTTGCCTGCCAGCTTTGCGGTGCCGGTGAGCACATCAATCTTGTTTTTCTTCATCAGGAACGTGATGCCGGACGACAACTGCCCCGCCACCTTGCGCGAGCGCTTGACGACTTTTTCAATGTCGAACGAGATATTGTCCGCAGACAGACCAAAATCATCCAGATGCTGAAGATGATCATAAATCTCTGACGTGCGCAGCAGCGCCTTGGTGGGAATGCAACCCCAGTTCAGGCAGATGCCACCAAGCTCGGCGCGCTCCACGACTGCGGTTTTCATGCCCAGCTGGCTGGCGCGGATAGCGGCCACATAGCCACCGGGTCCGGTGCCGACAACAACAAGATCGTATGTGCTGGCCATCGTTCCCCTTCCCTTACAGCAGCATCGTTACAGGGTCTTCGATAAAGACCTTGAACGCCTGCAGCAGTTTCGCGCCCAGCGCGCCGTCGATAGCGCGGTGATCGCACGACAGGGTGACTGTCATCATGGTGGCGGACGCCAGGCTGCCGTTTTTGACCACCGGGCGTTCTTCGCCTGCGCCCACGGCCATGATCGCGGACTGGGGCGGGTTGATGACGGCGGTGAAGTTCCTGATGCCGAACATGCCGAGATTGGAGATGGAGAACGAGCCGCCTTCGTAGTCAGACGGCTTGAGCTTTTTGTCTTTGGCGCGGGCGGCGAGGTCTTTTACCTCGGCAGAGATTTGCGCAAGACCCTTGGTGTCGGCGGCTTTGACAATGGGTGTGATAAGCCCGCCGTCCAGCGCCACCGCCACACCAATGTCGGCGTGCTTGTGTTTCAGCAAAGCGTCGCCCGCGTAAGACACGTTGCAGTCGGGCACGCGCATCAGCGCCAGTGCCGAGGCGCGGATGATGAAGTCGTTGACGGAGATTTTTATGCCGTCGGCCTCGCCTGCCGTGTTGAGCTGTTTTCTGACGCGCAGCACTTCATCAAGATTGCAGTCGATCGTGAGATAGTAGTGCGGTATTTCCTGCTTCGACTGGGTGAGGCGTTTGGCGATGGACTTGCGCATACCGTCGAGCGGCACTTCCTCGTAGGTGCCTTCGTCGTAATACAGGCGCGGGTCCGGCAGGGAGCCGACGGGGCCGCCTGACGACGACGACGCCTTTTTGGGCGCGGTGTCCCCGGCTGGTTTTTTGCCCGACGATGCACTTTCCACGTCTGCCTTGACGATGCGGCCATGGGGGCCGGAGCCATCAAGCGAGGCAAGGTCTATGCCCTTGTCGGCAGCGATGCGGCGGGCGAGCGGGCTGGCGAAAACACGGTCGCCGTCCTTGCGGGGTGCTTCGGGCACCTTGCCCGCTTTGGGCGTGACATCACTTGACCCTTCGGAAGGCCGTTCAGTCTTAGCGTCCTTCTTGTCAGGCGATGCCTGTGCCTTTTCGCTGTTCGACGGTTCGGGAGACGCCTTTGGCTTTGTGTCACTGCCGCCTGTGTCAAATCCATCAAGGTCGCTTTCGTCCTCGCCGTCTTCCAGAATGACGGCGATGGGCTTGTTGATCTCGACGCCTTCGGTGCCCTCGTCCACCAGCAGTTTGCCGATGGTGCCTTCGTCCACCGCCTCCACTTCCATGGTGGCCTTGTCGGTTTCGATCTCGGCAATCACGTCGCCGGACGCAACCGTGTCGCCTTCCTTCACCAGCCATTTGGCAAGGGTGCCCTCTTCCATGGTGGGCGACAGCGCGGGCATGAGAACGGAAATGGGCATGGGGCGCTCTTACTTGTATGTGACGGCTTTCACCGCCTCGATGACTTCGTCAACGCTGGGGAGGGCGAGTTTTTCGAGGTTGGCGGCGTAGGGCATGGGCACGTCCTTGCCGGCCACGCGGGTGACGGGGGCATCGAGATAATCAAACGCATCCTGCATCAGGATCGCGGATATTTCCGAGCCGATGCCGCAGATGCTCCAGCCTTCTTCGACGGTTACACAGCGGTTGGTTTTCTTGACGCTGTCGATCACGGCCTGCTTGTCCAGCGGCCTGATGGTGCGCAGGTCAATCACCTCCGCGTTGATGCCTGCTTCTTCCAGCGCAGGCAGGGCGTCCATCACATAGGTCAGCGCGTGCGAATGCGACACGATGGTCACGTCGGTGCCTTCCTTGAGCACTTTCGCCTTGCCGATGGGTACGATCCAATCGTCCGTGTCCGGCACATCAAAGCTCTTGCCGTACATCACCTCGTTTTCAAGGAAAATCACGGGGTTGGGATCGCGGATGGCGGCCTTGAGAAGGCCCTTTGCGTCAGCCGCTGAATACGGCGCAATGACGACGAGGCCGGGAATGTGCGCGTACCACGCGGCATAGTCCTGGCTGTGCTGGGCACCCACGCGCGCGGCGGGGCCGTTGGGGCCGCGGAACACAATCGGGCAGCCGATTTTGCCACCAGCCATGTAGCGGGTTTTGGCGGCGGAGTTGATGATCTGGTCAATCGCCTGCATGGCGAAGTTGAACGTCATGAACTCCACGATGGGGCGCAGGCCCGCAAACGCGGCGCCGACGCCGATGCCGGCAAAACCGTGTTCGGTAATGGGTGTGTCGATGACGCGCCGCGCGCCGAACTCTTCCAGTAGGCCCTGGGTCACTTTGTAGGCGCCCTGATATTCGGCCACCTCCTCGCCCATGACGAATACACGATCATCGGCGCGCATCTCTTCGGCCATGGCGTCCCGCAGGGCTTCGCGCACGGTGATGGATTTAAGGGAGACACCTTCGGGCACTTCCGGTTCGGTAAGATCCGCCAATACCTGAGCGGCTTTGTCCTCTTGCTTGTCCGTGCGGTCGCGTTGGTCGTCGTCACTGTCCTCACTCTTGGATGAGGCGTCTGCGTCCGGCTTCTTCTCCGGCGCTGCTTCAGACGCCTCAGTGTCAATGTCGTCCGCGTCTTCGCCGTCTTCCAGCAGCACGGCGATCACGTCATTGACGGGCACAGCCTCGGTGCCTTCGGCAACAATGATTTTGCCGATGATGCCTTCGTCCACGGCTTCAACTTCCATGGTCGCCTTGTCGGTTTCGATTTCGGCAATCACGTCGCCTGCCGACACGCGATCGCCTTCCTTGACCATCCATTTGGCAAGGGTGCCTTCTTCCATGGTGGGAGACAGCGCGGGCATGGTGATGTTGGTGGGCATCAGCGCGCTCCTTCTTCGGCGGGCGCGTAGATGTCGGTCCACAATTCATCGGGATGCGGCTCAGGGCTTTCCTGCGCGAACTCGGCGGCTGCCGACACGATGTCCTTGACCTCGCGGTCGGTCTTTTTCAGGTCGTCTTCGGTGGCCCAGCCTTTGTCCAGAATGCGGGCACGCACCATGTCGATGGGGTCGTGGTCGGTGCGCATTTTCTTGACTTCATCCTTGGTGCGGTATTTAGCCGGGTCCGACATGGAGTGGCCCCGGTAGCGATAGGTCTTCATTTCCAGAATGATCGGGCCGTTGCCGTCGCGGCACCACTGGGCAGCGCGCAGACTGGCTTCGCGCACCTTGGCCACGTCCATGCCGTCCACTTCCTCACCGGGAATGTTGAACGAGCGGCCGCGCTTGTAGAGATGCGTTTCAGCGGCAGCGCGCTTGAGCGACGTGCCCATGGCATAGCCGTTATTTTCAATCACATAGATGACCGGCAGCTTCCACAGCTCAGCCATGTTGAAGGCTTCGTACACCTGCCCCTGGTTGGACGCGCCCTCACCAAAGAACGTGGCCGACACCTGGCCGTTGTCGTTATACGCATTGGCAAAGGCCAGCCCGGTGCCGATGGGCACCTGCGCGCCGACAATGCCGTGGCCGCCGTAAAACGCTTTTTCGGTGGAGAACATGTGCATGGAGCCGCCCTTGCCGCGCGAATAGCCGCCCTCGCGCCCGGTCAGCTCAGCCATCACGCCCTTGGGGTCCATGCCCTTGGCCAGCATGTGGCCGTGGTCGCGATACGACGTGATGATCTGATCGCCATCTTTCAGCGCCATTTCAACGCCCGTGACGACGGCTTCCTGACCGATATACAGATGACAAAAGCCGCCGATGAGGCCCATGCCGTACATCTGCCCGGCGCGCTCCTCGAAGCGGCGGATAAGCAGCATGTCACGATAGGCCTTGAGGGTGTCGTCTTCGCTCAGTGCGGGGTCAGCACGCTTGATCGCGTCCCATGCTGCCTGCGAGGTATCCTCGCGTTCGGCTTCGGCCTGCAAAACGGATTTGCCGGAGGATTTTTTGGCAGCGGTTTTTGTGGCCGCCGTTTTGGTTTGAGATTTTGCGCCGCGCGCCGCCATATGGGGTTCCTTGGTATGACCTGTCTCTTCGGGCCTAGTGTACCGCGCTACGGTAAACGATACGATGACGGCACGGGACCGAAACCTGCGAATGCAGCCGCTGTTTGGTCAGAAAATTGTGAGAATGCCCTCTGTGGCGAAATGCGGCGCAGATTGCTACCGGATCGCACCAAATTGCTGCACGTGCTCACTCATCCACGAAGATGGTCAGCTCGTCCGGGTGAGCGAAGCCAAGCGCAGCGCGGGCACGCTCGTCGAGCAGGTCCGGGTCAAGGCTTTCAGGGCGCAGCAGCGCCACGTCGCGCTCAAGACCCGCACGGACATCGCGGGCGGACGCCACCTGCGCCTCAAGCCCGGCGCGGACCTCGCGCATTTCGACCAGTTTCAAAAGCCCGTGGTCGCCATGCACCGCGTGCCAGCCGAAATAGCCCATGATGCACAGGCACGCGACGGGCAGAATGGCACGACCCAGCCGGGCACGCAGGCCATCGCGTTCAACGGAATAGCGGCCACCATACTGACTGGTGCGAATCGAATTATGCATTCTCATAGGCGCACTGAATCACAGGAGTGATTCTTATGGCAACCCCATAAGAGTCAGGGGTTTAGGGTGAGTCGCTGGTAGATTGAATCCGGTTGCCCTGGGCCCCGCCCCTCGGGTCAAGCCGGAGGGCTAAAGGGTTATCAAGCTGCGGGGAAGCGCGCTGATGGTCGGGTTTTAGTGTCGTGCCTCATCGTGGCCTATGGAGTCAGGTGCTCTGGGCCCCACCCCTCCGGTCAAGCCGGAGGGCTAAAGGGTTATCAAGCCGCGGGGAGGCATGCTTTGTGCCCCCTATCATTGCTTCCCCGCGGCTTGACCGCGGGGTCCAGGGCGGGTGCACAGACGACAAATGGAAGTTCACCCGGTTGCCGCATGTATGCATTCGGCCCATCCTGCGGGCAAAGCGCACTCAAAAACAGCGTTGCTGGCGCACGTCAGCAATGCGACCGGGAGGATATAACGGGATGGTTGAACTTACACGTGACCCGCGCACAGACCGGGGTGAGCGGCTGACGATCACCAGCAGTGATGCCTTTGAGTTCACGCACATTCTGAATGGCACAGCGCAGGACCAGCAGATTTTTGGCGATCTTGAGTTGCCGGATGCCGCCAAACACGGCGATGGCCCCTACCCGTGCGTTGTGATGTGTCACGGCTCTTATGGCTGGCGGTCGCACCATCTTGATTACGCCGACATGTTTCACGGCATGGGCATTGCCACCTTCCGCCCACATTCGTTTGAGGCGCGTGGCACCAGGGAGGTATCCACGACGCAGATTGACGTGACAATGGCGATGATGATCTGCGACGCCTATGCAGCGTTCAGGCTGCTGGCGGATCATCCCAAAATTGACGCCCTGCGCATTGCGGTTGCCGGGTGGAGCCTTGGCGGCGGCATGGCGGTGTATGCGGCGTGGACGCCCATCCGCGAAAAGCTGGCACCGGCGGGCCTCAGGTTTGCCGCTCACATGCCGGTTTATCCCGCCTGCCATATCAAGGTGGAAGACAATCGCTGGTCGGATGCGCCGATGCTTATTTTGATGGGGGAAGCGGAAGACTATACGCCCGCAGCGCCCGCCGTTGAGCTGGTGGAGGATGTGAATGCGCATGGCGGCAATGCCGAGATTATTCTGTATCCGGAGAGTTATCACTCGTTTGACTCAAAAGATGAGCTGGTATTTTTGCCGGACGTCATTGCCCTGCCACCGACGCGCAACGTGACGGTAACAGCCGACGGGCGGATGATGACGGACAATGGCAAGGACGTATCCACCCGTGACGCGCGCATCGAAGGGTTTGCAACCATGACCAAGCGCGGTGCGCATGTGGGCGGCAACCCGGCAATGCGCGAAAAAGCGTTTGCGGATGCCAAGGCGTTTATGTCGAAGGTGTTGCTTTAGATGGTTTGGCGTCAACACGTGGCAGGTGAGAGTGGCTCGGGAGAGCGGGTAATGAGTGTGGCGTGAGACCCTCCGGTCAAGCCGGAGGGAAAGCGGATTTTTAACTCCGACCTCCCTCCGGCTTGACCGGAGGGTCTTGCTGCACGTCATGTCTTACTGGAAACCAGGCTATGAGCACGCTCCTAATTGGCACCACCGGCATGTTGGCACCTGCATCCCGCGCCATCGCGGCACAGCAGCCCGGCGACATTGTTGTGATGTCGCGGCGTGCTGGCGGGTTCAGCTTCGCGGACGCCGCGCTGGATGCGCGCGTGCGCCCCTGTAAGACCGACTGGAAAGACGCAGCCGCCTTTTTGGCGGCGCTCGATCAGGCGGCTGAGGCGCACGGGCCTTTCACCGCAGCCCTTGTGTGGTTGCACGGGCGCGACGAGCTGTTGCGCGCGCGTATTGTGCATCACATGGCTGCGGGCGGCAGGCTGGTGGAGGTGCTGGGGTCGGCCGCCTCACGCCCCGGTGCGTTTGGTGACGTGCGGCTGCAACAGATGCAGCGCCTCACTCATGTGACCTACCGACAGGTGCTTCTGGGCTTTATGCGCGATGGCGATCACTCCCGCTGGCTGACCAATGATGAAATCAGCGCCAGCGCGATTGAAGCATTCACGTCAGACGATGTTGTAACCATTGCCGGACAAGTGGAGCCGTGGGACATGCGACCCTAGGTATAAAACTACCTACTTGTATTGCGCGGCCGTAATGAACTCGCCGAACGCCTCGCACCAAACAACCACTGTTGAGTAGGCGCTCACGTCCACACCCGGCGGCACATCCAGCAGGAACCCTTCAAAGGTTTTGACGTCGCCAATGCGCACGGCATTGTCCTTGATCGCATTGAACTGAGCTTCTGTCTCCACAAACTCGCTGGTGAGATAGACCTTGAAATCAGGCCCTGGCGACAGCGCGCCGTTGTGGACAATCTGCTGCGGCGTGACACTGACAGTGCCCTCGCCCCAATGCAGAAAATCGCTGCCTTCAAGCTCGCGGGTGAAGCTGGCTTCATACAGCGCGCTTTGGGCGGAGGCTGTCAGCGCCGCCTCATCGGGACTGTCAGGTGCGGTGAGAATTGGCAACAGGTAAATGCCAAGGGCAAAGCCCACGGCAAGTGCGCCTGCATGTGTGCCGGCAAGTGCAATCCATTTCAGCATGACCGTTGGTCCCCCGTTTGTTGAGCAGACACACTGCGCCGGGGCCCGTTCACGCTCAAGTAAACTTGTTGCGACGGTGGTTTGTGGCTCAACACCTATCAACCCGTATCTCCGGGCTTGACCCGGAGCCTACTCGCAGACGTTACCCGCCATAGCCGCCGAGAGTGGACTCCGGGTCAAGCCCGGAGATACGGATATTTCTACTTTTCAGGTCTGCAATAATGGCCGGTGAGTAGATTGGGCTAACCTCAGCCCTTGAGGATCGACCGCCCCGCATATTCCGCTGCGGGCCCAAGCTCCTGTTCGATGCGGATAAGCTGATTGTATTTTGCCGTGCGGTCGGAGCGGGCCAGCGAGCCGGTTTTGATCTGGCCGCAGTTGGTGGCCACCGCCAGGTCGGCAATGGTTGCGTCTTCGGTTTCACCGGAGCGGTGCGACATGACGGCGGTGTAGCTGGCCTTGTGCGCCATTTCCACGGCTTCGAGCGTTTCCGTCAGCGAGCCGATCTGGTTGACCTTGACCAGAATGGAGTTTGCCACGCCTTGTGTGATGCCGTCCTTGAGGCGCTTTGAGTTGGTGACGAACAGGTCATCCCCCACAAGCTGCACCTGGTTGCCGATTTTGTCGGTCAGCGCCTTCCAGCCGTCCCAGTCGTCTTCGGCCATGGCGTCTTCGATGGAGATGATCGGGAAGCGGCCCACGAGGTCTGCCCAGTAATCCACCATGCCGCCTGCATCCAGCGTCTTGCCTTCGCCGGCCAGCACGTAGTTGCCGCCTTTGTAGAACTCGGTGGACGCTGCATCGATGGCGAGGTGCATGTCGTCGCCGGGTTTGTAGCCTGCCGCTTCAATGGCCTTCATCACAAAGCCCAGCGCATCTTCGGTGGAGGCAAGGTTCGGCGCAAAGCCGCCTTCGTCGCCCACATTGGTGTTGTGGCCCGCGTCTTTCAGGCCCTTTTTAAGCTGGTGGAATACTTCCGAGCCCATGCGCACGCCGTCGGCCAGCGTGGGGGCGGACACCGGCATAATCATGAACTCCTGAATGTCGATGGGGTTGTCGGCGTGTTCGCCGCCATTGACGATGTTCATCATCGGCACCGGCAGCACGCGCGCTGCGGGGCCGCCGACATATTTGTAGAGCGGCAACCCGCAGGACTGGGCAGACGCCTTGGCCAGCGCCAGAGAGACACCCAGAATGGCATTGGCGCCAAGGCGGCCCTTGTTGGGGGTGCCGTCCAGATCGCACATCATGCGGTCGAGCAAAATCTGCTCTTCTGAGTCCATGCCCGCGATGGCATCAAAAATCTCGGTGTTGACGTTTTCAACGGCGTTCAACACACCCTTGCCGCCATAGCGTTTGGCGTCACCGTCGCGCAGTTCGGCGGCTTCATGGGCACCCGTCGAGGCACCTGATGGCACGGCCGCGCGGCCAAAGGCGCCGTCTTCCAGCATCACATCCACCTCCACGGTGGGGTTGCCCCGGCTGTCGAGTATTTCACGGGCGGTGATGTCGATGATGGCGGCCATGTGGCGTCTCCGGTGTTTTTATCGTAAGTCCCCTTGATGTAAGGGGGGGCGCAGGCAATGTGGCCGTTACATAGCCGAACCGCCGCGCGCATGGAACCCGCCAAACCACGGAACCCGACATGTCTGACACGCCAGTAAAAACCCTCCTGTGGGGCCGCAATAACTCCATCAATGTTCAAAAGGTCATCTGGGCGCTGGGTGAGTTGAAGGTGCCTTTTGAACGCATTGAGGCGGGCGGCGCGCATGGCGTGGTGGACACCCCGGACTATCTGGCGATGAACCCCAACGGACTGGTGCCGGTGCTCAATGACAACGGCACGGTGATCTGGGAATCAAACGCCATCGTCCGCTATCTGTTTGCCACCTATGCACCAAACAGCGGCACCGGCCTGCACTACCCGACCGACGCCCGCGTGCGTGCCATCGAAGAACAGTGGATGGACTGGCAGACGACGGCACTGTGGCCGGCCATGCATCCGGTGTTTCATGGCCGCATCCGCAATGCCCCCGGCGTGACCGAAGAGATGATTGCCGCCGGCATCGAGCTTGCCGAAAAGCGCCTTGCGGTGCTTGACGCGCAACTGGCGAAAACCGCCTATGTGGCGGGCAAGCGGTTTTCCATGGCGGATATTCCCGTTGGCCTGACGGTGGCGCGCTGGCTCAAGCTGCCGGTGGACTACGCCTACCGCGATCACACCATGAA
This sequence comes from Pyruvatibacter sp., assembly GCF_040219635.1. Classification (NCBI taxonomy): domain Bacteria; kingdom Pseudomonadati; phylum Pseudomonadota; class Alphaproteobacteria; order Hyphomicrobiales; family Parvibaculaceae; genus Pyruvatibacter; species Pyruvatibacter sp. The sequence continues at coordinate 207,569 of NZ_JAVJSC010000001.1, read as the reverse complement.
CTGGTTTGAAGCGCTGCGCCTGCGCCCCGCCTTCAAGGCGGTTGATCTGCCGCTGACTTAAGAAATCCTGTCACACCGGGCTATGCTGCTGCGTCTATCGGGCATGCGCCTCCATACCCTTGCGTTTCTCCGGGCTTGACCCGGAGTCCACTCTTGGCCGCTGCGGCGTTTGGCCCGGCCCGTTCTGGCGGTATTGGCACCGGTGAAGATGCCGGGATGGGGGGAGCATAGACCGCTTACAATCCTGCCAATCTGAAAGGAAACCCCATGCCCCGATTTTTGCTGTTCGTGCTGTCCGCATTTGCCGTCGCCGTCAGCGGCTATATCTGGTTTTTGCCGCAGGTGTTTTATGACAATACGCCCGGTGTCGCGATGATGGGGCCGTTCTCGCTGCACTTTATGCGCGATGTTGCGCTTGCCTATCTGGCGGGCGGGCTGATCCTGGTCTGGGGTGCGCTGCGTTACGACAGACGCCTGGCACTTGCGGGCGGCCTGTGGTTTGCGTTCCATGCGCTCTATCATGTCGGCATCTGGCTGCATCGCGGCCTGCCGTTTGACATCATCACCGCATCAGACTTTGCTGGCGTCATCGTTCCCGCCGCGCTCGCGGTATGGGCTGCCACGCGGCTCACCACTCAACCAGCACGCTAGATCAGGATACTCCGTATGCCGCATATCGGCCCGCATGTAACACTCAACAACCCCGCCTTCATTCATGACACCGCATCGATATACGGCAAGGTCACTATCGGGGCCGGGGCCAGTGTGTGGCCGCAGGTGGTAATGCGGGCTGAGATGTTCGAGATAAAAATCGGTGCCCGCACCAACATTCAGGATTTTGTGATGGTGCATGTGGGCGGTTCAACGCCGACCATCGTGGGCGAAGACTGTTCCATCACCCACCACGTAACCCTGCATGGCTGCGAGATTGGCGACAGGTGCCTGATCGGCATCAACGCCACCATCATGGACGGGGCACGGATTGGCGCAAACTCGATTGTGGCCGGGCATACCATTGTGCGCGAGGGGCAGGAGTTTCCCGACAACTCGATTATTGCCGGTGTTCCCGCAAAGCTGGTGGGCACGCGCGACAACAGCGAAGCCAACCTCATCAACGCGCGGTTTTACTATCGCAACGGGCTCAATTATGCGCGCAACATCGACCGCATGAGCGACGACGACATTGCCTACATGGTGAGTGGCGACACCGACTGACGCGCCCCTTGCGGCAAACCACATCCGTGCCCCCGCGCCAGACGCGCGGATGGCGGAGGTGAGTGTGTGCCGCCGTATAAAGCGCACGCACCTTGACGGGCACGGCACCCGTAGGCTTCAACCTCAGCATGAGCACATTTCACCCCTCCCCCGGCACCTCCACTGCCGGGCACCATCGTGCGCTGGTTCTGTTTTCGGGCGGACAGGATTCGGCCACCACGCTTGCTTGGGCGCTGACGCGGTACAGCCATGTGGAGACCATCGGCTTTGACTATGGCCAGCGCCACGCCGTTGAGCTTGAGCAGCGGCTGGTAGTGCTCGACAAGGTGCGCGCGGCGTTTCCGGCATGGGCGGCGCGGCTGGGCGAGGATCATGTGCTGGATCTCAGCGACCTGGGGCGTATTTCCGACACCGCTCTCACCCGCGATGCTGAAATTGCATTTGATGAGCAGGGTCTGCCCTCCACATTTGTGCCGGGGCGCAACCTTCTGTTTTTCACCTATGCGGCGGCGATAGCCTTTCGGCGTGACCTGACGGTGCTGGTGGGGGGCATGTGCGAAACGGATTATTCCGGCTACCCGGATTGCCGCGACACGACGCTGAAATCATTGCAGGCGTCGCTGACGCTGGGCATGGGCCGCGACGTGGTGATTGAGACGCCGCTGATGTGGCTGGACAAGGCGGCCACATGGGCGATGGCCGATGCGCTTGGCGGCACGCCGCTGGTGGAGATCATCCGCGACGATACACACACCTGCTATCTGGGCGACCGCGACCATGCCCATGCGTGGGGGCATGGCTGCGGCACGTGTCCGGCCTGTAAACTGCGCGCCGATGGCTGGGACACCTGGAAGGCGCATCGGCTGTGACTTACTCGGTCAAGGAAATGTTTCCCACGTTGCAGGGCGAAGGCGCACAGGCGGGCCGGGCGGCGGTGTTTTTGCGCTTTGCCGGCTGCAACCTTTGGAGTGGTCGCGAGCAGGACCGCGCTAAAGCTGTGTGCAACTTCTGCGACACAGATTTTGTCGGCGTGGATGGCGTGGGTGGTGGCAAGTTTGAAACGGCTGCCGGTCTGGCCGACGCGGTGGCCGCAACATGGCAGGGCGGTGACCCAGGACGGCTGGTTGTGTGCACCGGCGGCGAGCCGTTGTTGCAGCTCGACGGACCGCTGATTGATGCGCTGCACGGCAAAGGCTTCGAGATTGCAGTTGAAACCAACGGCACGCTGGCTGCCCCTGAAGGCAAAACCGGCGGCATCGACTGGATTTGCGTCAGCCCCAAGGCCAACGCACCGCTGGTGCTGACGCACGGGCAGGAGCTAAAGCTGGTTTACCCGCAAACACAGGCCGAAGCGCAACCTGAATGCTTTGAAAGCCTGCATTTCCAGCACTTTTTTTTGCAGCCGATGGACGGGCCTGAGCGCGAAAAAAACACCAATCTGGCGGTTTCCTATTGCCTTTCACACCCCAAATGGCGTTTGTCCCTTCAGTCCCACAAATATATCGGCATTCCGTAACGCTTATCCGCTCATGCGCATCACCAAACAGTTTTCATTCGACGCGGCGCATTTTCTGCCGCACGCCGAAGATGGCCACCCGAACCGGCGGCTGCACGGACATTCGTTCCGCGTGATCGTCGCGCTGGATGGTATGCCGGATGCCACCACCGGCCTGATCCGCGACTTTGGCGATGTGGAGAAGGTGCTGGGCGAGGTGCGCGGCGAGCTTGACCACCACTTCCTCAATGAGATTGAAGGGCTGGAAGCGCCGACGCTTGAAAACATTACCCTGTGGCTGTGGGCACGCCTCGCACCGCCACTGCCTGAACTGGCACGCATTGAAATCCACCGCGACAGTTGCGGCGAATCCTGCATTTACGAAGGCTCGCGACACAGATGAGCGACACACCAGACGTTCACCAGCTTGGCCAGCAAACCGCCCTGCCCGCGTCGCCAGATGCGGCAACGCTGGAACGCGTCGCCAACCCTCATCCGGGTACGGACTATGTGGCGCGGTTCACAGCGCCGGAGTTTACCTCGCTGTGCCCGGTCACTGGCCAGCCTGACTTTGCCCATCTGGTAATTGATTACGTGCCCGGACAGTGGCTGGTGGAAAGCAAGTCGCTGAAGCTGTATCTGGCGAGCTTCCGCAATCATGGGGCTTTCCACGAGGACTGCACCATTGCCATTGCCAAACGGCTTGCAGATCTGCTTGAACCGACATTCCTGCGCATTGGCGGCTACTGGTATCCGCGCGGCGGCATTCCCATTGACGTGTTCTGGCAGACCGGCGCATTGCCTGCGGGTGTGTGGTTGCCCGACCAGGGCGTGGCACCCTATCGGGGCCGCGGCTAGGCCGTTCCGGCGGGCCATGCATAACGACCGGAGAGGGACCGCAGAGGGAGCACAGGCCATTAGGGTTCCCGCAACAGTTGTATGAGAAGCTTGTTGCCAGTCTTACACCGCTGGATTCAGGCCCATGCCCCGCGACAGCACTCAGCCGATAGCTGAACCGCCCCCGCAAAACATGCCGGATGATGCCGACGCATCGTCAGCGGTCGGGACAAACAGCTGTGTGCCTACCCAGGCAGACCGCGACAAAGTCACGCTGGAACAGATCAGGCCACTCGCGCTTATGGCTGCTGCGGCCTACACCATCATCGGCATCGGTCATCTGCTGATGCTGCCGGCCGGACCACGCGAAATCATGACACTGGCGGCAATCGGGATTGTCGCCCTGACATTGGGTATTTATGCCGCCGCGCGCGCCGGGCGGGTAACGCTGGCCTACGCAAACCCCATCATGTTCGTGTTTGCAATCTGCCTGATTGGGTCCGCGTCTTTGCATGTGGTCACCACCGGCGAAATCCATCAGGTGACCAATCTGGGATTGTCGATCGGTTTCCTGGGGCTGTTCTTTTTGTCCATTCCCTATATGGCCGCCAGTTTCGGATTGGGGCTTGCGGCGTGGTTTGCGATTGTGCGCCCCACCATCTCGGATCCCTTGACGGGTCATTTCGGGTTTTTTCTGTTGATTTCCTGCATGTTGACCGTTGTGGCGTTCACCGTACGGTGGCGGGCGCATAACAAGCTGATTGCCGTCCAAAAACATGCCTCAGTGCGCGAGGCCGTGCTTGCAACAGCACTGGAGCGGGCCCGCCTCGCAGAGGCTGCGACCAGCGAGGAACAAGCCAAGCGCGCCTTCGTGTCGAACACGAGCCACGAATTGCGCACGCCGCTCAATGCCATCATCGGCTTTTCGGATGTGCTGGACCGCGAAATGTTTGGTCCGGTGGGCAGTGACGAAAACAGGGATTATGTGCGCGAGATCAACTCATCCGGCCAGACGCTGCTTCGGTTGCTGAACGATATACTGGACCTTGCGTCGGTATCACTGGACGAATACCAGGTGAGTGAGCACGATTTTGATCTTGCTGCTCTGGTGCGCCGCTGCGTCGCGCTGGCAACCTCGCGCGACCCGCTCAAGAGCGTCACAGTGACGGCCAGCGTTCCAGACGCGCTCGCCCGGATTTACAGCGACGAACGGCGCGTCAAGCAGATGCTGATGCATTTGCTCTCAAACGCCATCAAGTTCAACAAACAGGGCGGTTGGGTGAAAGTTTCAGCCGGGCTGGCCAGCAACGGCTGGATATCCATCCGGGTGAGCGATTCAGGCGTTGGCATGAGCGAAGAGGACATCCGCCACGCGTTCTCACCGTTCTGGCAGGGCTCGCGTGAGCTTTCGCGCAGCCATGGCGGGCTGGGTGTCGGCATTGGCATTACGGCGGCGATTGCCGCCCGGCTTGACGGTCGTCTTGAGATTGAAAGCGACCCCGGCCACGGCACACGGGCCACCATCTGGTTGCCGCCGCATACGGTTGCAACAGACGACAAAACGGACGTTGCGCGCAGTGCCTAGCGCGCACGCTTCTTGCTGAGCCGACCGGCCTTCATTTTCTCGCCCCATGTCTTGCCGCTATAGACCCGCGACGGCAAAGGGTGCGCGCCCAGCGCGTAGGTGCGTTTGCGCAACTCGTCGGCAAAGGCCACCCGGTCCTTGAGGTGCGCCAGTTCCTCATAGCGGATCGGCCGGCCAATGCGCACGGCAATGCGGCTGCCGATACGCTCATGCACTTCGCGGAACAGCAGTGACAATCTGAGCGTGCGGCTGAAATGGCTGGCGACCTGAAACAGGCGTCCGTTCTGGCCTTCAAAAAACATCGGCACCACGGTGGCCCTGGAGCGCTGCACGAGCTGCGCGGTAAAGGGCTGCCAGAGCGGGTCCACCGCGCGACCAAAGGGGCGCGGCGATGTTGAGACGGTGCCGCCGGGAAAAATCACGATGGTGCCGCCTGCATTGAGCAGATCGCGGGAGATCTTGCGCGTCGTGATGTTGGTAGCCAGCGCTTCGCGGGTTTCATCAAAATTGACCGGCAGAAGATAGTCTTCAATTTCGGGGGCCTGGGTCAGCACGGCGTTGGTCAGCACCTTGAACTCGCCGCGCACCATGGAGGCAAGATGGCTGATGACCAGCCCGTCAATCACACCGAAGGGATGATTGGCGACAATCACCAGCGGGCCGTCTTTGGGTATTTCGTGCAGCCGCGCCATGTCAAAATCCACGTGCAGGCGCAAGTAGCGAATGGCGGCTGCAAAAAACGTTTCGCCCTGTACGGGGTTGGCGCGGTTATCCAGATACATGCGCTTGAGGCGCGGCTGACCGGTAAGTGTTTCAATCAGCCGTATCAACATGCGCTTGAGGCGTGGGTCGTCCGGCGACGCATAGGAGAAGGTGGGGTCCGCGACGACTGGTAACGCCGGGGGTAGCGATTGGGGCAGAGAGGAAGCCGCATCGCCCTCAACTGGCTGGCTCATTGTCATGAAACCGGGCACCCCCTGATTGGCGGCAACACAGAATCGCCGCCTGTTCGCTCACGTGAGAGTTATGGATCAGTCAGCCTTTGACAATGCATCAAACGCCTGCAACCGCGCCAGCAACGCGGGCATGTCTTTCAAATGCACCATATTGGGGCCATCAGACGGCGCGCTGTCCGGATCCTGATGGGTTTCCATGAACACCCCCGCCACACCCACAGCCACCGCCGCGCGGGCCAGCACCGGCACAAACTCGCGCTGCCCCCCGGACGTTGTGCCCTGCCCGCCGGGCTGTTGCACGGAATGGGTGGCATCAAAAATAACAGGTGCGCCGGTTTTGGCGAGTTCGGGCAAGGCGCGCATGTCGGATACCAGCGTGTTGTAGCCAAAGCTCGCGCCGCGCTCCGTCACCATCACGTTGGGGTTGCCTGCGCCGGTGATTTTTTCAACGACGTTTTTCATGTCCCACGGGGCCAGAAACTGACCCTTCTTGACGTTGACCACCACGCCGGTTTCAGCAGCGGCGAGCAGCAGGTCGGTCTGACGGCACAAGAAGGCGGGGATCTGCAACACGTCCACCACCTCAGCCAGCGGCGCGCACTGGTCTGCCGAGTGCACATCGGTCAGCACGGGAATGCCGAGGCTCTCTTTGACTTCCGCAAAAATCGGCAGCGCCAGTTCCATGCCCAGCCCGCGCGGGCTGTTGGCGGAGGTGCGGTTGGCCTTGTCGAAGGAGGATTTATAGACCAGCCCCATGCCCAGCTTGGCAGTGATCTCCTTGAGCGCCGACGCCATCTCCAGCGCATGGCTGCGGCTCTCCATGGCGCAGGGACCGGCAATGATCGACAGCGGCAATTTGTTGCCGAAGGTGGCAGAGCCGATGGAGACACTGGCGTTGGGGTTGGTCATGAATACTGTCCGGACAGGGAAAACGATTGTCGGCGACAAGCTGGTGCATCCGCGCCTGAATGGCAAGGCATCAGGGTTGTGCTGAGGCTGACGGAATACCCTTTTCCACCCCCCCTCACAGATTGCCTTTCCGCGACTTGATCGCGGAACCCAGAGCGGCACGGTCGGCTTTGCGGCGTGGCCCTGGGCCCCGCGATCAAGTCGCGGGGAGGCAGGTGAGTGCCGTTAGACCAGTCGGCTTTGCTGCAGGGCGGCGCCGACGAAACTTGCGAACAGCGGGTACGGGTCAAACGGTTTGGATTTCAGTTCCGGGTGGTACTGCACACCCAAGCTGACAGAAAGCCTTCCGCCCCCTCACAGATTGCCTTTCCGCGACTTGATCGCGGAATCCAGAGCGGCACGGTCGGCTTTGCAGTGAGGCCCTGGGCCCCGCGATCAAGTCGCGGGGAGGCAGGTGAGTGCCGTTAGACCAGTCGGCTTTGCTGCAGGGCGGCGCCGACGAAACTTGCGAACAGCGGGTGCGGGTCGAACGGTTTGGATTTCAGTTCCGGATGGTACTGCACGCCGATGAACCAGGGGTGCGACGGGATTTCGATTGTTTCGGGCAGCAGGCCATCGGGCGACGCACCGGAGAACGTCATGCCGGCCGCTTCCAGCGGCTCGCGGTAGGTCATGTTGACCTCATAGCGGTGGCGGTGGCGCTCTGAAATCTGCGTCGTGCCATAAATATCGGCGATGCGGGTGCCGCTCTTGAGGCTGGCTGCATAGGCACCAAGCCGCATGGTGCCGCCCAGATTGCCGTTTTCCTTGCGGGTTTGCAGTTCGCCGGCCTTCAGCCATTCGGTCATCAGGCCCACTACCGGCTCGTTGGAGGGGCCGAACTCGGACGATGACGCGTTGGGCATGTTGGCCAGATTGCGGGCGGCTTCCACCACCGCCATCTGCATACCAAAGCAGATGCCAAAGTAGGGCACTTCGCGCTCGCGGGCGAACCGGGCAGCGGCAATCTTGCCTTCTGCGCCACGCTCGCCAAACGCGCCGGGCACCAGAATCGCGTTGACGCCTTCCAGATAGGGAGCCGGGTCTTCCTTCTCGAAGATTTCCGAATCAATCCACTCAATATCGACGCGCACCTTGTTGGCGATGCCGCCATGAGTGAGCGCTTCGGTCAGCGACTTATAGGCATCCTTGAGGCCCGTATATTTGCCCACAACGGCGATTTTGACTTCGCCGTCAGGCTGGCGCACGCGACGGGTAATCTCCTGCCACTGATCCAGAACCGGGGCCGGTGCATCGGTGATGCCAAAATGTGCCAGCACTTCCGCATCCAGGCCCTCGGCGTGGTATGCGGCGGGCACATCGTAAATTGTGTCCACGTCGCGCGCTTCAATCACGCTGGATGCGCGCACGTTGCAGAACAGACCCAGCTTGCGGCGCTGATCTACCGGAATGGGCCGGTCGGCGCGGCACAGCAGAATATCCGGCTGGATGCCGATGGCGCGCAGCTCGCGCACCGAGTGCTGGGTGGGCTTGGTCTTCATTTCACCGGCAGACGCGATCCACGGCATCAAGGTGAGGTGAATGAACACAGCGTCATTGGGCGGCAAATCATTGCCGAGCTGGCGGATCGCCTCGAAGAACGGCAGGCCCTCGATGTCGCCCACCGTGCCGCCAATCTCGCACAGCACGAAGTCCACATCGTCATTGCCATGCAGCACGAAGGCCTTGATGGCGTCGGTTACGTGGGGAATGACCTGCACGGTGCCGCCCAGATAATCGCCGCGGCGCTCTTTTGAGAGAATGGTCTGGTAGATCTTGCCAGCGGTGACGTTGTCGAAGCGGGTGGCGTGAACGCCGGTAAAGCGCTCGTAGTGGCCCAGATCCAGGTCCGTCTCCGCGCCGTCATCGGTCACGAACACTTCACCGTGCTGGATGGGGCTCATGGTGCCGGGATCGACATTCAGATAGGGGTCGAGCTTGCGCAAACGCACGGAATATCCGCGCGCCTGCAAAACCGCGCCGAGCGCCGCTGATGCTAGACCCTTGCCGAGGGAGGACACCACGCCGCCGGTAATGAAAATGTACCGCGCCATGGGAGGACAACCTATCGCGAGTCGCACAGCGCATGAAGCGCTCAATTAGATTTTGCGGAACTTAATTGCCGCAGTGAGGAAAGTCCGCGCCCGCAAGAGGCGTGCGTGCAGCGCACTTAATTCAGGCCATTACTCGGGCCGGGGCACCAACGGCTCGTCCAGCGTCGCGGGTTCTTCCCCTGCGGGGCCGACAGCGGGCGGTGCCACATCCAGCGGCGCCTCGACGGCGCTGTCGCTGGCGGGGCCGACGGGCGTAATACGATCGGCGATGGAACTGCTGCTGCCGGAGTGGATGACCGTCAGGGCAATGGAGGTCAAAAAGAACACCACCGCCAGACCGGCGGTTGCCCGCGTCAGCAGGTTTGCCGCCGCCCGGCTCGACAGCATACCGCCGCCACCACCGCCGCCACCGCCACCCATGCCCAGCGCGCCGCCTTCAGAGCGTTGCAGCAGCACCACGCCCACAAGGGCGATGGCAACCATAGTGTGGATAATCAGCAGGATGTTTTCCATGACGGCAGGCAATTCTCAAAAAATACGAGGTGACTTGTAGGCTAGGCACAAATACCGGATCAGCCTTGCGGCGGGTTTTACGCCAAGGGGATGCGGATTGCCAGTCCCCCCATTGTGATGCCCGCGCCTAGCGATAGGCGTCGATGATGCCGTCAAAATCGGCTGCCCTGAGGCTGGCTCCGCCCACCAGCGCACCGTCCACATTGGCCACCGCCATCAGCTCCGAGGCGTTGGCGGCCTTGACGGAGCCGCCGTAGAGCACGCGCATGGCATTGCCTTTTTCAGCACCGAAGCGTGTTACCAGGCATTCGCGTATGGTGGCGTGGACTGTCTCCACATCATCCGTTGTGGGTGTGCGCCCTGTGCCAATCGCCCAGACCGGCTCATAGGCGATCACGGTATTGACGGCATCCGCGTTGTCCGGCACGGAGCCGGAAAGCTGGCCCTTGACCACATCCAGCGTCTCACCCCGGTCGCGCTCCGGCTCGGTTTCGCCAACACAGATGATGGCCACCAAGCCTGCTGCATGGACGGCATGTGCCTTGGCGTTGACCGTTTCGTCAGTTTCGAAATGGTCCTGACGGCGCTCGGAATGGCCAACGATCACAGCAGTGGCTCCTGCATCCGCCAACATGGTGGCGGCCACGTCGCCGGTATGGGCGCCGGGTGCCAATGCTGAACAGTCCTGGCCGGCAATCGAAATGCCGGTATTGGCCGTTGTATGGGCAAACTGCGCAATCAGTGTGAACGGCGGGGCAATCATCACGTCGCAGGCCGGTGCCGGGCGCTGTTGCAGCGCACTGGCCAGCGCTTCCACCTCTGCCACTGAACCGCGCAGGCCGTTCATCTTCCAGTTTCCGGCGACAAGCGGGCGGCGAGCGGTCATTTGGCTGACTTTCCTGGTGTTTGAGGTGCGCAATTGGAACTGAGGGGCCTCTTGGCGGATAAACCTCGCCAAAAGCCCTGTCAGCAGAGCGGATAGCAAACAGGCTCCCGCGCGGCTAGTACAAAAACATGCCACATCACGCTAACGCTTGGATCAGCGCTTATGGATATGGTATCGCGGGGGCGTGCCAGGCCAATGATGATCAAGTGGCCGTCCCTCACCACCCAAACAAGAGCGCTTGCCCCATCATGCTGAACAAACTGCGCAAGAACGCATCCGGCTTTGTCGCCCAGATATTCATCGGCCTTTTGGTGCTGAGTTTCGCGGTGTGGGGCATCAACGATATTTTCACCCCCACCATCGACACCACCGTGGCCGAAGTGGGCGGCGAGGAGATCGACGGCAATCTGTTTTTGTTCGAATATCAGCGCGACCTCAACCAGCGCTCGCAGGCGTTCGGTCGCCAGTTGACCCGCAACGAAGGCCAGACGCTTGGCTTTGACCGGCAGGTGCTGGACCAGATGATTGGCCGCACGGCGCTGGACGTAGCTGCGCGCGATCTGGGCCTTGTTGCCGGTGAAGAGCTGGTGATTGACGACATTCGCACTGACCCTGCCTTTCAGGGGCCAACCGGACAGTTTGACCGCGAGACGTTTCAGCAAACGCTGTTCACCAATGGCGTATCAGAGGAGTTTCTGATTGATGACCGCAAGCGGTTCATCGCCCGGCAGCAACTGGTGGAAGCTGTAAGCCAGGGCATCGAGGTGCCCGACGGGTTTGCCCGGCAGATGTATTCGGTCATCAATGAAACCCGTAAGGCGCGCTATGTGGTGCTGACGCCTGAAATGGTGGATGCGCCCGACGAGCCAACGGAAGAAGAGCTTACGTCGTTCTACGAGGTGCGCGGACAGGGGCTGTTCCGCGAGCCTGAATATCGCACGTTCTCCTATGTGCTGATGACGCCTGAAAACGTGGCGCAGTCGATCGAGATTTCCGAAGAAGCGCTGCGCGACGAATACACCGCGCGCAAGGCTGAGTTTGATGTGCCGGAGCGCCGCGCCATTGAACAGATCAATTATCCAACCCTTGAAGAGGCACAGGCGGCCCGCGCAAGCCTCAACGAAGGCAAGACGTTTGCCGCGCTTGCCGACGATCAGGGGCTTGCGCCTGAAGACTTCCGGCTGGGTACGCTGACGCGCAACCAATTGTTCAGCGAAGACATTGCAGACCCCGCCTTCGCACTTGAAGAAGGCCAGGTGAGCGACCCCGTTGAGGGTCCGCTGGGCTATGTGTTGATCCGCGCGGCGCAGGTTATTCCCGCTGTGGAGAGCACGTTTGAGGACGTGCGCGACCGCCTGCGAACCGAACTTGCCCGCGACCGCGCCTTCGACGAACTGTTTGACCTTGCCAATCAGGTGGAAGACGCGCGCGCCGGTGGGGCACCGCTGGCAGATTCCGCCTCGGTGCTGGGCCTTGTGCCAACATCCGTGCCTGCCGTGACACAGGCAGGCCTTGGCCGCGACGGGCGCCGCCCCGATGCCCTGCCGACAGACCCGGTTGTTCTGGCCACAGCCTACGACACCCGGCCCGGCGATGAAGCGCCCATGGGCGAACTCGATGACGGGTCGTTCTTCTGGGTTGAAGTCAGCAATATTTCAGAGGCCCGCACACCGCCTCTGGAAGAGGTGCGTGAGCAGGTTATCGAAACGTGGAAAACCGAAGAGCGGGAGGCAAGCCTGCTGCGGCTGGCGGCTGATCTGTCGGCGCGCATCAATGCAGGCGAGACGATTGAAAAAATCGCCGCGGAGTTTGGCCGTGCGCCCATCGAAACGCCGGAGCTTCGCCGTGGCATGAGCAACGAAACGTTCTCGCGCATTGCCATCAACAACCTGTTCAGCATCAACGAGGGTGAGGCCACATATGGCCCCGTCGGCTTTGGCAACTCGGTGGTTATCATGCAGGCAACAGACGTGATTTCCGGTGATGCCCTCGCCGAAGGCGATGAGTTTTCGTCCTTCCAGGAGCAGCTTGCCGGTGCGGTGGCCGACGACCTGATGGTTCAGTACGTCAACGCCGTGCGCAACGATCTGGGTGTCACCGTCAATCCGCAGGCCGTCAACTATGTGATTGGCGGCGAGGACCAGCGCGGGGGTGCGGGCATGTAGCACCCTGTCGGGGGTGCGCCGTGCTTAGTGAAGCTGATGATTGTCGAACCGGATTTTTCTGCCTTTGAGCAGGCCTATGACGCAGGCACACCGCAGGTTGTGTGGACGAAACTCGTTGCCGATCTGGAAACGCCTGTTTCCGCCATGCTCAAGCTCAAGAAGGGTCGCAGCAACTCGTTCCTGCTGGAAAGCGTCGAGGACGGAGCGGTGCGCGGGCGCTACTCCATCATTGGGGTGGACCCGGACATTCTGTTTCGTGCTGACGGCAACAGCGCACAGATAAACCGCGCGGCCCTGACAGACCGAACCGCATATGAGCCGTGTACGGATGGTACGCTGGATGCGTTGCGGGCACTGCTGAGCGAATCCGCCATTGATCTGCCTGAAGGTCTGCCCCCGATGGCTGCCGGTGTATTCGGCTATCTGGGGTACGATATGGTGCGCCTGATGGAGCACCTGCCGAACCAGAACCCGGATGTGCTGGGCCTGCCGGACTGCCTGATGGTACGCCCCACGGTGATTGCCGTATTCGACAGCGTGCGCGATGAAATCTCGCTGGTGACGCCGGTGCGACCCAAATCCGGCACCTCCGCCCGCGTGGCGATGACGCGTGCCGAGGAACGGTTGTCGGCCATCGTTGATGCGCTGGACACCCCCCTGCCCCACAATGCCGATGCCCAGATGGATGTGGCGGCGTTGCCTGAAACGCAGTCCAATACTCAGCCTGCGGAGTATCACCGCATGGTGGAAACCGCCAAGGAGTATATTGCGGCGGGCGACATTTTTCAGGTGGTGCCAAGCCAGCGGTTTTCGGTGCCGTTTGATCTGCCGCCGTTTGCGCTTTACCGCGCCCTGCGCCGCACCAACCCGTCGCCCTATCTGTATTTTCTCGACTTTGAAGATTTTGCCGTCGCAGGGTCGTCGCCTGAAATCATGGTCAAGGTCGAAGGCTCACAAGTGACAATCCGCCCCATCGCCGGCACCCGTCCGCGTGGCGCGACCCCCGCCGAAGACAAGGCGCTGGAAAAAGATCTTTTGTCAGATCCCAAGGAGCGCGCCGAGCATTTGATGCTGCTGGACCTGGGCCGCAACGATGTGGGCCGGGTGGCAAAAATCGGCAGTGTCAAAGTCACCGCCAGTTACACCATCGAACGCTACAGCCAGGTGATGCATATTGTGTCCAACGTCATCGGCGAGCTTGACCCTGGCTATGACGCCATCTCAGCGCTGGTGGCGGGTTTTCCCGCTGGCACCGTGTCCGGTGCGCCCAAAGTGCGGGCGATGGAGATCATCGACGAACTGGAAAAGGAAAAGCGCGGGCTCTACGCGGGCTGCGTCGGCTACTTCTCTGCCGGGGGCGACATGGACACCTGCATCGTGCTGCGCACGGGCGTGGTGAAAGACGGCACGCTGTATGTGCAGGCGGGCGGTGGCGTGGTGGCTGACAGCGACCCGGAAGCCGAGCGCATGGAGAGCGTCAACAAGGCCAAGGCATTGTTCCGGGCAGCCGAAGAAGCCATCCGTTTTGCCAGCACCGCCAAGCGCGGGCAGTAGGTATCGTTCGGGGGCGGTTGCATCTGCTGTGATGTGGGGCCCAGAGCGGCACACACAGAACAAGCAACATCGCTACAGAGGCCCGCCTACTCGACCATCGCCAGCATACGTTTGCGGTTTTCAAGTGCGATGGCTTCGCTCATGGGCACCAGCCGCAAGCCCTTGCGCTCAAGGCCGTTCACCCACACTGACAACACATCCAGCGTGGTTGTGTGGGGGTGGGCAATGGCCACGGCCACGCCGCGGGTGCGGGCCTGGTGCTCAAGCTCGGCAAGCTGGGCCAGCACAAAGTCAGGGCCTTGTCCGTGATCGAGGAAAATATCGCGGGCGATGAAATCAACGTCGTGCGCGGCGGCACTGGCGCGCGCCGTGCTGCGGGGTGTTGTGACTGAATCTACAAATACGAACCCGCGCTCGGCGGCACCGCGCATCACTTCGTCCATCACCCGCCGGTCGGCCGTTGCGCGGCTGCCCATGTGGTTGTTGATGCCAGCGATTGGCACCAGCGCGCCCATGTCGGCAATCTGGTTATCCAGCTTTTCGCGCAGGCGCGTATCGCTGTCGCGCGTCAGCAGTGCGCCGGGGCCGGGGTCTGCGTTGCCTGATGGCTCCATCGGCACATGCAGGAAAATCTCGTGGCCCTTGGCGGATGCAGCCTGCGCCAGCGGACGCGACACCGGGCCATAGGGCAGAAAGCTGAGCGTCACTTCAGCGGGCAGTCGCAGGGCGTGGGCTGAACGGTCCGGCACGATGCCCAGATCGTCGATCATCAACGCGATGGCCGGGCGGGTGTCGTGAATGCTGCCGGTGGTTATGTCCGCCAGCAGATCGCGCTTTCCGGTGGCCAGCAAAACGGGTTCAGCCTCGGCAAGGGCGCGCGTAGGTGGCACGATAATTTCAGAGAACACCATGCGCGGCGGTGCGGCGGCCAGTGCCCGCTTGCCGGTTGCAATCACCGGAGCAGGTGCCGCCGTGTGGTTATTCGCAAGCGCCACAATATGGTCATTGGGCAGAACGTGGCTGTTTGCGGTCGCGAACACGGAGGGCGCCAAACCGGCAGCGCCGAGCAGCACAGCGCCCACCACAAGACCGGCCAGAAACGCCAGAACCGGCATATGCCGGACCACGAGGCCCTTCGAGGCTGATCGCGCCAGGTGATGTGATATGCGTTGCTGCACGCGTGTGTCCGCCCTTGGAAGCGCACATACTGCGCTTTAAGACATTGTTAACACCATATGTTGTGGTGGTAAATCAGTCGGCGGGCCGAAACGCCAGAAAACTGGGGATAAGCGTTGAAAGAATACCGTATCTCCGGACTTGATCCGGAGCCTACTCGCAGATGCCCACCCCTGCAGCGATCGCGAGTGGACCCCGGATCAAGTCCGGGGATACGGGATATGGGTAAGATGCACAGGTTAAGACATCGCATCGCGGGCTGGCAGGATCCACCAAATGCCAGCTTTCTTGCTTCATCCCCCCCTTCCCCCCTATATGTCGCGCTCACCTGTTTTGCGGATGCCGTCCATGCTGCTGCTCATCGATAACTACGACAGCTTTACCTACAACCTGGTCCATTTCATCGGCGAGCTGGATCACGCGTTGGGGGCGGATATGCGCGTGGTGCGTAACGACAAGATCAGCACCCGCGAGGCGCTGGCGCTGAACCCGCAGGCCATTGTGCTGTCGCCCGGCCCGTGTGACCCGGACAAGGCGGGCATCTGTCTTGAGCTGGTGGAAAAGGCTGCGGGCCGCATTCCGCTTTTGGGGGTGTGTCTGGGGCACCAGACCATTGGCCAGGTGTATGGCGGCCGCGTTATTCGCGCGCCGAGCCTGATGCATGGCAAACTGAGCCCAATACAGCACACCGGCAGGGGCGTGTTTGAGGGCATCGACAACAATTTCAACGCCACGCGCTATCACTCGCTCACCGTTGAGCGCGAAAGCCTGCCGGACGTTCTGGAAATAACGGCTGAAACCCCTGACGGTGTGATCATGGGGCTGCAACACACAACGCATCCGGTGCACGGCGTGCAGTTTCACCCGGAGAGCATCGCCTCGCAGCATGGCCATGCACTGCTGAGAAACTTTTTGAACAGTGCCGCACAATTCAATGCCGCGCGCGAAACGGAACCGGCATGAGCGACTTCAAATCCATTCTGATCCATGTTGGCGCAGGCAATGCACTGGACGCGGCGCACGCCAAAGCTGCCTTCGAGTTCATCATGTCCGGCGAGGCATCGCCTGCGCAGATTGGCGCGTTCCTGATGGCACTTCGCGTGCGCGGTGAAACCGTGGACGAGATCACCGGCGCTGCGGGCGTGATGCGCGAGATGGCATTGCGGGTGCCCGCCCCTGCGGATGCCATTGATACCTGCGGCACCGGCGGCGACGCGTCGGGCACCTACAATATTTCAACGGCGGTGGCGTTTGTGGCAGCAGGCGCGGGCGTGAAAGTTGCCAAGCATGGCAACAAGGCCCTGACGTCAAAGTCAGGCTCAGCCGACGTGCTGCGCGCGCTGGGCGTGAAGCTGGAACTGACGCCTGACCAGATTGCCCGCTGCATTGAGACGGCAGGGCTGGGCTTCATGTTTGCCCCGCAACATCACGCCGCCATGAAGCATGTGGGCCCGGTGCGCGGTGAACTGGGTACACGGACGATTTTCAATCTGCTTGGTCCGCTGTCCAACCCCGCCGGTACCAAACGCCAGCTTGTGGGTGTGTTTGCGCGCGAGTGGTGTGAGCCGCTGGCGCATGTGCTGCAAAATCTCGGTGCCACCCACGCGATGATTGTGCATGGCTCGGACGGGCTGGACGAGTTGACCACCACCGGCCCCAGCCATGTGAGTGAACTCAGTGACGGGGTTGTGCGCAACTACGATGTAACACCGGAAGACGTGGGCCTTGAGCGCGCGGACCCGCAAGCGCTTGTAGGCGGCGACGAGCAGGAAAACGCGGATGCGCTGCGCGCGCTGCTGGACGGCAAGGCCGGGGCATACCGCGATATTGTGGTGCTCAATGCTGCTGCTGCCCTGAAAGTTGCCGGCCATGCCGACACGTTGCAGGCAGGCGCAAAGCTGGCCGCAACCGCCATCGACAGTGGCAGCGCCAAAGCTGCGCTTGAGGCGCTTGTTGCCGCCAGCAATCAGGCCTGAGCATGGATATTCTGGGAAAAATTGCAGCCTATAAGCGCGAGGAGATTGCCGCCGCCAAACAGGCCGTGCCACCGCATGAAATTGAGCGCCAGGCGGCCGACGCACTGGCGGTGCGGCCGTTTGCACAGGCGCTGGAAGCGGCATCTTCATCCGGCTACGGACTGATTGCGGAAATCAAGAAGGCCAGCCCGTCCAAGGGGCTGATACGGGCTGACTTTGACCCGCCCTCGCACGCATCTGCCTACGAGCAGGGGGGAGCTGCCTGCCTTTCCGTGCTCACTGACGCCCCTTCCTTTCAGGGGCGACCGGACTATCTCCGGGCGGCACGCGCGGCGTGTTCGCTGCCGGTGCTGCGCAAGGACTTTATGTTCGAGCCGTACCAGGTGGCGGAAGCCCGCGCGATGGGGGCTGATGCCATTCTCATCATCATGGCCTCAACAACGGATGCAGAAGCCGCCGACCTTGCCGCTGCTGCCCGCGACTTTGGCATGGATGCGCTGGTGGAAGTGCACGACGCCGAGGAGATGACCCGCGCCCTCAAGCTCGACTGCAAACTCATCGGCATCAACAACCGCAACCTGCGGACGTTTGAAACCACGCTCACGACCACTGAAACACTGGCACCCATGGTGCCGGACGACAGGCTGGTGATCGGTGAAAGCGGCATCGGCACCCATGCCGATATTGAACGTCTCGCGCGCTGCGGCGTGCGCACATATCTGGTGGGCGAAAGCCTGATGCGGCAGGCGGATGTCGCGGCAGCCACCCGCACCCTGCTCAACGGATAATCCGATGGCAGGTGCAGACAGTCACCGAACGTCGCTTGCCGGAGGGTATGCCATTCGGCAGGCCCGTCTGGACGAAGCATCCTTGCTGCCGGACATTGAAGACCGCGCGGGGGTGATGTTCCTTGAGTCCGTTCACCCCGAAGTCAACGAACACGATGCCGGCTCACCGCAGCTCTTTCGTGCGCACATAAAACAGCACCTGTGCTTCGTGGTTGTGGACGCCGATGATACGCCGGTGGGCTTTGCTACCTGTGGTGTGCTCGATGGTGCGCTGCATCTCTATGAGCTGGCCGTTGTGCCGGAACATGGCGGCAAGCGCCTTGGGCGGGCGTTGATTGACACCGTGTGCGCGGAAGCCAAGGCACGCAGTCTTGGCGCTGTGACGCTTTCCACGTTCACCGATGTTGCGTGGAACGCACCGTTTTATGAGCGTGTTGGTTTCCTTGCCCTGACCAATGATGACCTGTCGCCCGCTTTGCATCTGGTCAGGAACCATGAGCACGATATTGGCCTGACCCACAGGTGTATCATGCGGCGGGAGATAGTATGACCAAAGACGGCCTCACCCATCTGGATGCCAGGGGCAACGCCGCCATGGTGGATGTGTCTGACAAAGCCGTCACCACACGCGATGCCACCGCTGAGGGGCGCATCACCATGTCGGCGCAGGCCTTCGCCTCGCTGGTGGACGGCACCGCCCCCAAGGGCGACGTGATTGCTGCCGCCCGCATTGCCGGCATCATGGCCGCCAAGCGCACCAGCGACCTTATCCCCCTGTGTCACCCGCTGCCGATTGCCAAAGTCGCCATCGAGTTTGAGCCCGATGCTGCGACCAGCAGCGTTGCTGTCACCGCGCATGTGCGCACCACGGCGCAAACCGGCGTGGAGATGGAAGCGCTTACTGCCACCAGCGTTGCCTGCCTGACGCTCTACGACATGCTCAAGGCGATGGATAAGACCATGGTCATCAGCAATATCCGTGTGCTGACCAAGCGCGGCGGCAAATCTGGCGACTATTCAGCCACGTAAATTGGCCGTTTCGAGCGGCAGGCCTGCCAATTTTTACGCTTGACGCAATTTGAGAACCAAACTAGAACATTCAAATCAGTTTCGGTTTTGTTCCTGCGCTTGTTCGCAGAACGAACACGCAACATGCCTTACTTGCATGCGGGCAATTAGGGCGTACACAGAATGTGACCTGTTGAACGACGCTGCCTTTGAGCAGTGACGGCAACAGGGCAAGCGGAGGGTTGAGGCATGCTGACGCGCAAGCAACACGAGCTTTTGATGTTCATCCATGAGCGTATTCGCGCCACGGGGGTGTCGCCCTCGTTTGATGAAATGAAGGAGGCTTTGGATCTGCGCTCCAAGTCCGGCATCCATCGGTTGATTACAGCCCTTGAGGAGCGCGGTTTTATCCGCCGCATGGCCCATCGCGCCCGCGCGCTTGAAGTCATCAAGCTGCCGGATTCAGCAGCCCCTCAGACACCGCCTACAGCAGCGCCGATACGGCGCGGGTTTTCGCCCAGCGTTATTCAGGGCAGCCTGTCTGACGCGGCCCCCATGCCGGACAATCACCTGTCGGTGCCCCAGGGGGGTGACGCACTGTCATTGCCGCTTGTCGGCCGGATTGCAGCGGGTACGCCCATTGAAGCGCTGCAGGACGACACCAATCATGTGGGCGTACCGTCGAGCCTGCTTGGCTCCGGTGAGCACTACGCTTTGGAGGTCAAGGGCGACTCGATGGTGGATGCGGGCATTCATGATGGCGACATAGTGGTCATTCAGCGCGCCGATACGGCGTCCTCCGGCGACATTGTGGTGGCCCTGATCGACCAGCAGGAAGCCACCCTCAAGCGGCTGCGCAAAAAAGGCGACACCATCGCTCTTGAGGCTGCCAACCCGGCCTACGAAACCCGCATCTTCCCGTCTGACCGCGTAAAAGTGCAGGGCAAACTCGTGGGCCTGATGCGGCGCTACTAAGCCGCCTTTTTGGGCAACCTTTTTGGGCAGCCTTGCTAAATGTGCTTAATCGCCGTCTCGATGCCGAGCAGGCGGCGCTCGAGTTTTTCCAGAGCGCGACTACGGTCGTTCAACTCCACAAGCTGAGCCTCAATGCGCAGCAGCACCTGCGTCATGTCTTTTGCAGGGTCGCCGGTAGCGGGGTGCACAGGCGCCTGTGTCCGGCGGGCGAACGGGTTGAGCATCGTCATGGCGGTGCATCTCCTTTTTGGCTGCGCACATCATTGAAGCGTTATCTTCGGGGCGGTTTCAGGCCGCATTGTGGCGCAACTGCACTATCGACGTTTCGCACGACATTGCGTCCACGGGCGGTCGCCGGTGACATCGCACGCCGAGACCAGACGGGTCCGTGCGGACAACCCATCCGCCGTCTCATCAACAAAAATGGCGTGGGCGCCACGGGCATCCAGCATCCCGCGATCAACAATACGCGGTGCGGTGCAGCCACGCGGCGCATACATGTCGGTTATCACCAGATCGGCCTGCGCACAGTCTTCCACCAATGCCCGCCAGGTGCGCGGGGTGGAAATGGTGCCCAGCACAGCGTGAGCGGCAACACAGCCCCCGCTATCACATGAAAAATAATCCGTATACGCCTGTTTTTGAGTGCGCAGGTCGGCGTCGCGGCGCAACCAGACGTCAGCGCTGAATGTGGCTTTGCGGCCCGAACTCATGGCCAGCAGCCCGGCGGCGTCGCGCACAGCCACCAGCCCCGCCTCCCGTTCGATCAGCATGACCGGGCGCGGTGTCATTGCGGCAAGTACAACGCCTGCAACCAGCCCCACCATGCCCGCCCACCGCAGATGGCCACGCCATAACGCCAGCCATAGGCCGCCCAGCACCAGCGCCACCAAAGCTGCAGGCGGCATGGAGGGAATGGCGGTGATGGCACCGGGCCACGAAGCGACTGCGTCCGCCACCCACAGGATAGACGCAATGCCCTGCCCCGCCACCCACAGGGGCACCGCCTCAAGCCCCACCGGCATGGCGATGAAGGCGGCGAGCGCTGCGGGCATGACGGCGAATGCCACCACCGGCATCGCGGCGAGGTTGGCGACCAGCCCGAAATCCACCACCCGGTTGAAGTGGTAGGCCGCAAAGGGCGCGGTTGCGAGCGAAGCCACAATGGATGTCAGCCCGATGCCCACCAGATAAAGCATGGCACGCGCTGCCATTCCGCGTTCAGCAAGCTGCGCGTTCCAGCGCGCCAGCCACGGACGCGCGGCTTCATAAAATGCCACCAGCGCCGTTGCTGCGGCAAACGACATCTGGAAGCTGGCCTCCATCACGCTCTCAGGTGTCAACGCCAGCACAATGAATGCGGCCAATGCCACATTGCGCATGGTGATGGCGGGACGGTCCAGAATCACGGCGGCGAAAATCAGCGTAAACATCACGAAGGCGCGCTGGGTCGCCACCGATCCGCCGGACACCAGCAGATAGCCAAAGGCACCCAGCAGTGCCAATGCAGCGGCCCATTTTTTGATCGGCGCGTTGAGCACCAGCCACGGCGACAGCGCCAGCAGCGCGCGCACCAGCCAGAACAGGGCGCCTGCAAACAACGCCATATGCAGACCGGAGATCGCCAGCAGATGCGCCAGACCCGCATCACGCAGATTGCTCAATACATCTTCGGGAATGCCGCCCCTGTCGCCGGTCATCAGCGCGGCGGCCACCGCGCCCTGGGGAGCAGGTAGCGCGTCTAGAATACGCGCTGTCAGATCAGCGCGCAGGCGCGCGACTGAAAAAGCCAGCCGCGTGCGCCAGTCGTCGCGCGCCTGGGCAACCAGCGTCAGCGGTCCCACGGCATAGCCGACGCCGCCGATCTGCCGGAAAAACGCCTGGCGTCCAAAGTCAAAGGCACCCGGCGCTGCGGGGCCTGGTGGGGGCATCAACCCGGCGCGAACCGAAATGATGTCGCCGGGCCGTACATCATCCATCGGTGTGCGCACATTGATGCGCAGGCGTGCAGGCACGTCAGCCGCGTCGAGCCGCTGTACACGTATGGGCTGCACAACAATGCGCACGCCGCCTTGAGCCCGCGCGGTTTTGGACATCAGCGTGCCCTCCACCGTCACCGCGCGCAGCTCGCGCTCCAGTATCGGTGCCATCACGGCGGTGGTGCGCGCATCGGCCACCGCAAACCCCGCACACATGGCGGCGATGGCCAGCAGCGGTGCGAACACTGCAAACCGCGACCGGAACAACACCGCACCCGCGAGACAGATGGCCGCAACGACAGCGGCAGCGGTGCCGTCAGGCTCGACGGGGCGGGCGAAATAAAACGCTATTCCAGCGCCAAACAGCACCGGCAGCCACAGGCTCACCTGGTCCTGCTGGCGGGCCAGAACCGGCCCGCCCAGATGCCAGAGCTGCGCGGCGACACGGCGGCCCACCCCACGTGCGGCCGGTTCAGCACCGTAACTGTTTGTATTTACGTTTATTTCCGGCTCCGACAGGGCGGCGCGTGAATGAAGAGGCGGGCTTATAGTGCCCCAAACCGGCGGCAAAATCCGCGTGATCCGGTGGTTTGCAGGGATTTCATTTTGGGTGCAGCGCAGCGTATCGCGGGCGGGCGCAATATGCTAAAACCGTCGCGGCTTTGGGGCATAAATGCTGGTGTTTCCGGCATCGTTCCACCGCCTCACCCCAACGCGCGGATGCGGTCCCGGCCAGGATTATGGGCAGGGTATCAGGTGCAGGGCCATGGCCCCAAGCGACCAAGCTGCGAGATGAAACGAAGGTTTGTTGATGACTGCCAGCCCCCCCGCTGATGCAAAGACGCCTGTGACCAATGGCAAGGGAAAAGTGCGCACGCGCTTTGCACCCTCGCCCACGGGCTTCCTGCATATTGGCGGGGCGCGCACGGCGCTGTTCAACTGGCTGTATGCGCGCCATTGCGGTGGCGATTTTTTGCTGCGCATCGAGGACACTGACCGCACGCGCTCAACACAGGGCGCGGTGGAAGCGATATTTGACGGCCTTCGCTGGCTGGGACTGGACTGGGACGAAGAGCCCACCTTCCAGTATGCCCGCCGCGACCGCCATGCCGAGGTGGCCAACGAGCTGGTGGCGAAGGGCAAGGCCTACAAGTGTTATGCGTCGCCCGAAGACCTGGCGCAGATGCGCGAAGACGCAAAGGCCAGTGGCAAACCTCAGGGCTATGACGGGCGCTGGCGCGACCGCGACCCGGCTGAGGCGCCGGCAGGTGTGCCCCCGGTCATCCGGCTTAAAATGCCGCTTGATGGCGAGACCACCATTCACGATCACGTTCAGGGCGATGTGACCATTCCCAATGCGGTGATGGATGATTTCATTTTGCTGCGCTCGGATGGATCGCCCACCTACATGCTGTCGGTCGTGGTGGATGACCATGACATGGACATCACCCATGTCATTCGCGGCGACGATCACCTGACCAATGCCGCGCGGCAGATCAACCTCATCACGGCGATGGGGTGGGATGTGCCTGAATACGCCCATGTGCCGATGATCCACGGGCCGGACGGTGCCAAACTTTCAAAGCGCCACGGGGCGCTGGGGGCTGAGGCCTACCGCGACATGGGCTATTTGCCCGAAGCCATGCGCAACTATCTCGCGCGGCTGGGCTGGAGCCATGGCGACGACGAGATTTTTTCGACTGACCAGGCAATCGAGTGGTTTGGGCTTGAACAAATCGGCAAGTCGCCGGCGCGGTTTGACTTTGCAAAGCTGGCCAACCTCAACGGCACATATGTGCGCGAGGCGGACGATACGCGGCTGGCAGACGAGACCCTGCGCATGATGACCCAGGTCAAGGGCTGGACCGTAAGTGATGCCACCCGCGATGCTTTGGTACAGGCAATGCCCGGCCTCAAGGAGCGCGCGAAGACGCTGGATGATCTGGCGGAAGGGGCGCGGTTCCTGATTGAACAGCGGCCATTGCCGATTGATGAGAAAGCAGCCAAGCTTTTGGACGATCAGGCGCGCGGTATTCTGACGGGCATCGTGCCGGCTCTTGAAAGCCTGCCTGCCTGGACCATGGACGGCATTGAAACAACCATCCGCGATTTTGCGGAAGCACAGGACGTAAAACTCGGCAAGGTCGCGCAGCCACTGCGCGCGGCGTTGACGGGCACCACCACATCGCCGGGCATCTTTGATGTCCTGGCTGTACTGGGCAAGGACGAAAGCCTTGCCCGCATCAAGGATCAGGCGGCCTGATACGGCTGCTGACCCAACCAGCACGGCGCACAAAACCAAAAAGACATGCGCGGTCGTGGCTTTGGACTAACCCGGATCAATCACCGGTACGCTGGAACAGCGCGATGATTGGCCGATTTTTTTGACGGGGCTTTAAGGCTATGAATGAGTACGGAATGAAGGGTGGGCCCAAGGCCACCGCAAAGCTGGATTTGGACGGCGAGCATTTTGACCTGCCGGTCTATGCGGGGTCGGTCGGGCCGGATGTCGTTGATATCTCCAAGTTTTACGGACAGAGCGGCCGGTTCACCTATGACCCCGGCTTTACCTCGACGGCGAGCTGCGAAAGCAAGATCACGTTCATTGACGGTGAGAATGGCATTTTGCTGCATCGCGGCTACCCGATTGACCAGCTTGCCGAAAAAGGCGACTTCATCGAGACGTGCTACCTGCTGCTTGAAGGCGACCTGCCGACCGAGAGTCAGTACACGGAGTTTGAACGCGCCATCACCTATCACACCATGGTGCATGAGCAGCTCAACTATCTGTATCGCGGCTTCCGGCGTGACGCGCACCCGATGGCCATCATGACAGGCGTTGTGGGTGCATTGTCAGCATTCTATCACGACTCAACCGACATCACCGACCCGGAGCAGCGGATGATTGCCAGCCGCCGCCTGATCGCCAAGATGCCAACTATGGCAGCCATGGCCTTCAAGTATTCCATGGGTCAGCCGTTTGTGTATCCAAGCAACGAGTTGTCGTACTCGGAAAACTTCCTGCGGATGTGCTTTGCGGTGCCGGCGGAAACCTACAAGGTGGACCCGGTTCTGGCGCGCGCCATGGACCGCATCTTTATTCTTCATGCGGACCATGAGCAGAACGCCTCAACATCAACGGTTCGGCTGGCCGGGTCATCCGGTGCCAACCCGTTTGCGTGTATTGCTGCGGGCATTGCCTGCCTGTGGGGCCCAAGTCATGGCGGCGCCAATGAAGCAGCGCTCAACATGCTGATGGAAATCGGCTCGGTTGACAAAATCCCTGAATATGTTGCCAAGGCCAAGGACAAGAACGATCCGTTCCGTCTCATGGGCTTTGGCCACCGGGTGTACAAAAACTACGACCCGCGCGCCAAGGTAATGCAGCAGACCTGCCACGAAGTGTTGCAGACGCTGGGCATCAAGGATGACCCGCTGCTCAACGTGGCCATGGAACTGGAGCGCATTGCGCTTGAGGATGAGTATTTTGTCGAGAAGAAGCTGTATCCGAATATCGACTTTTATTCAGGCATCACGCTGCGGGCGCTTGGCTTCCCCACCACCATGTTCACCGTGCTGTTTGCGCTTGCACGCACCGTCGGCTGGATTGCCCAGTGGAAGGAAATGATTGAGGATCCCAGCCAGCGCATTGGCCGTCCGCGTCAGCTCTACACCGGCTACCCGCCCCGCGAGTATGTGGACCGCAGCCAACGCTAGAAAGCCAGCGCCAGAAAGTCGGTGCCAAGAAGCCTGTGCTGGAAAACATCTTTGCGACTTAAAAACGCCGGGCGTGCGTCTGTCAGGAAACCGGCAGAGGCACAGCCCGGCGTTTTTGTTCGGGCACTGCGATTGACAGCACAACTTCGGCAGCGCGCTCGGCGGGCTTGAGGCCTTCCTCATCGCCCAGACGCTCGCGCATCTCGCTGAGTGCGGCCAGCATTTCGCGGCGCTGCGGGGTATCGCGCATCAATGGCAGCAGGGCTGCAGCAAGAGTTTGCGGTTCGCACTCATCCTGCAGATATTCGGGAATGACCTTGCGCCCCAACACCAGATTGGCCAGCACAATACTTTCCACCTTCGCCAGACGACGAATAATAAAGGCTGCAAGCCTTTCGATACGATAGCCGATGACCGTTGGCACACGGGCCAGACCCAGCTCCAGCGATACGGTGCCTGACGCGGCCAACGCTGCATCAGCCGCATCAAACGCTGCGAACTTTTCTGCCTGATCTTCAACCAGAATGAGCGGCAGGCTGTCTCCCGCCAGCTTTTCGCGCACCAGCATTGAAACATTGGGCACGGTCGGCAGCACCACCACCAGTTCGGGCAGGTCACGGCGCAGGCGGCGGGCGGTATCCATGAAAATATCAATCAGCCCCTTTACCTCGTTGGGGCGACTACCAGGCAGCAACGCCAGCACCGGCGTATCCGCTGCAATGTTGTGGCGCGTGCGGAAAGCATCGCCCCCTCCCAGCGTGACGCGCTCAAGCACCGGGTGGCCAACAAACGTGCACGCGAGCGTTGAACGTTGCGCATAAAATGCCGGCTCAAACGGCAACAGCGCAAGCACGTGGGTGAGATAGGTCGCCATTTTGGCCGCGCGGCCCTGACGCCAGGCCCATACCTGCGGTGACACATAGTTGATGATGGGAATGTGGGGCGCGCGTTTGGCAATGCGCCTGGCCACTGAATGGGTAAAGTCTGGAGAATCAATGATGACCACCACATGCGGGTCCATCGCGTGCGCAAAACGCACAGTTTGCTGGATACGCCGATAGATCAGCGGCAGGCGCGGTACCACTTCCCGCAACCCCATGACCGCGATGTCAGACATGGGCACCTGACTTTCCAGTCCCTGCTCTTCCATACGGGTGCCGCCAACCCCAATGAACTCTATTGGCCCTTGATGCGACTGGCGCAGGCTCCCCATAAGCTCCGCACCCAGAATATCGCCCGATGGCTCACCGGCAATGAGCATCACCCGCAGGGTAGCAGGCTGTGAAACCGGCAAATTACTCATCTGCGGGGCCTTGTTTTTCAAACGCGAAAACAAACATGCCGTGGGTGTCCGCCAGCCGGGTCACTTCCTCACGGTCAAAGACGATGGCACCGCCTGCTTCAATGGCGATGCCCGCCAGACCGGCCGCTGCGGCGAGCGTCACCGTCTGCGCGCCCATCATCGGCAAATCAACACGCCGGTCCTGCGAGGGTTTTGGAAGTTTGACGAGCACGCCGCGCCGCATCTGCGGTGTGCCGCGCACATTTTCAGGCAACAGGGCTGTGCGTTTCAGCATTTCGTCCGTGCCTTCGGCGGCCTCCACCGCGAGCACCAGTCCGTTGCACACAACAGCACCCTGCCCTACGTCCAGGTCGTCAAGCGCGTGTACCACCTGCTTGCCCAGATCAATGTCATCCAGGGCTCTATCGTCGGGCGACACAGCGCCGATGGGTCCGGACGGAGCGACAAGATCACTCAACACATCTTCGGCCCCGACAACGGCAAAGCCCTGATCTTCCATCCAGCGCACAAAGAACGACAGCAGCGCATCATCGCCTTTGCGCGCGGCGTTAAGCACACGCGGCAACAGCTTGGTGCCGGTCCAGTCGAGCTTCAGCTTTGTGAAGTCAGGTCGCCTGACCGGGCCGATGATGCACACATCCTCACATTCAGCCTTGCGTAAAAGCTCAAGTGCCGTGCCGATGGCCCCCAGTCGTGACCAGCCGTGGTCATATGCTTCAATGTCTGGCCGCGCCTCGCCCTCAATGCCGACCACAAACACAGGGCGTCCCATGGCAACACAGGCTTCTGCAAGTTTGAGCGGAACAGGGCCGGAGCCTGCGATAATACCTAGTTTGCGCATGAGAAAGCGGGTGCCTTGAGAGGAAACCAGATCCGCCTAGTCATCAACATCGGCATGGTTGCCGTTGCCATCCGGACGCGGAGTTACGAGCTTGCGCTTGGTGTCGGCGCGAATGAAGGCGACGATATCCATGACAAGCTGGTGATCGGCAAACTCGTCTGCCACATCCGCCACCCGCTCCTGCAAGGTACCTTCCTCCGCAAACAGCAGCCGGTAGGCACGGCGCAGCGTATGTATCTGGTCGCGGGAAAAACCGCGGCGCTTGAGGCCGACAATATTGAGCCCCTTGAGCACGGCGCGGTTGCCCAGCACGGAGCCGTAGGGAATGACGTCTTTTTCCACGCCCGACATACCGCCGATGATGGCGTGCTTGCCTATGCGCACAAACTGATGCGCAGCCGTGAGGCCCGACATGAAAGCATAATCGCCAACAGTACAGTGTCCGCCCAGGGTGGCGTTGTTGGCGAAAATCACATTGTCGCCAACGATGCAGTCATGCGCCACATGAACGCCCGCCATGAAAAGGCCGCCATTGCCGATACGGGTAATTGCACCGCCATGCTCCGTACCCGGATTGATGGTCACACCTTCGCGGATCACATTGTCCTTGCCTATGATGAGTTCGGTTTTTTCGCCGGAGAACTTTTTGTCCTGCGGTACATGGCCGATAGAGGCAAAGGGAAAAATATGCGTCTGCGCACCGATGGTCGTCCAGCCGTCCACCACCACGTGGCTGTGCAGAACCACACCGTCGCCGAGCACCACCTTCGGGCCGACGACACTATAGGGTCCGATTTGCACGTCACTGCCAAGCGTTGCGCCATCCGCAACAACAGCAGTCGGGTGGATAGCCATCAGGAGGCTCCTTTGGAGGCCGTTGCCTTGTTGATTTTTGGCGGCTGGGTGCCCTGCGCATCGTCACGATCGGCAATCATCGCGCTGAACTCTGCTTCGGCCACGAGTGTGCCATCGACAATGCCTTTTCCGGTGTATTTCCACACCGGGCCGCGCGAGCGCAGCAGGCTTACATGCAGCTCCAACACGTCACCGGGCACCACGGGCTTGCGAAACCGCGCGCCGTCGATGGTCATGAAATAGACCGTTTTGGTGTCGGCTACAGTGCCCATGTTGTTCATGACGGTCGCACCCGCCGTCTGTGCCATGGCTTCGACAATGAGCACGCCGGGCATCACCGGCATACCGGGAAAGTGACCCTGAAAATGCGGCTCGTTGACCGTCACGTTCTTGATGCCAACCGACGACTTGTCGCCATCAATATTGATGATCCGGTCAATCAGCAGCATGGGATAGCGGTGTGGCAGCAGTTCCATCACACGCATGATGTCTGCGGTGGTCATGCCAGGGGCGGGTGTGGTGTCGGCCATGGGCGTCTCTTTCAGCACTGTTCGTATCGTCGTTTTTTCTCGAATCCTGTGGAAGGCAGTCTAGCTGGTTTTCTTCTTTTTGCGCTTGGCGAGGATGGCAACAGCGGCCAGTTCGCGGCGCCATTGCGCCATGGGGCGCGCCGGGGTGCCACCATATTGTGCGCCACCTGCAAGGCTGCTCGGCACACCTGTGCGCGCGGCCAGCATGGCTCCGTCGCCAATTTCCAGATGCCCGCCGATGCCGACCTGCCCGCCCGCGACCACAAAGTCGCCCAGCTTTGCAGAGCCTGAAATGCCAACCTGCGAGACGATGACACAGCCGCGCCCCAGAACCACGTTGTGCGCAAGCTGCACCTGATTGTCGATCTTGCTGCCTGCGCCGATCACCGTGTCAGGCCCGCTGCCGCGATCAATGGTGGTGTTGGCGCCAATCTCCACATCATCCTGAACAATAACGCGGCCAAGCTGCGGGATTTTGCGGTGGCCTTCTGCGGTCATGGCAAAGCCAAAGCCGTCCTGCCCCAGCCGCGCGCCGGGGTGGATAATCACCCGGTCGCCGATGAGCGCATGGGAGAGTGTAACGCTGGAGGCGATAACGCAGTTGCGCCCGATCATGACGCCCGGCTCAATCACCGTATTGGCACCGATGGATGTATCGCCGCCGATCTCGACATTGGCCCCGATGACCGCGCCGGGGCCAATACTGACGCCGTCTGCGAGTTGGGCTGTTGCATCAATGTGAGCCGCTGCGTGAATGCCGTTGCTGCCCGCAGGGCGGCCACCCACGGCTGACGGATAGAACATTCCGGCGGCTGCCGAATAGGCCACATAGGGCGTTTCCGTTACGAGCAGAGCCGCGCCTTCAGGTGCAAGCTCCACTGCACCCGGGGCAATAATAATCGCCCCGGCGGCACTGGCTGACAGGGCATCTTTGTATTTGGGATTTTCAAAAAAACTTACCTGTGCAGGTGTCGCCGCATCCAGCGGGGCAACATCCACATAGGCCGCAGACCCGTCGCCGCCCTGCGGCGTGGCACCTATTGCGTCAGCTATCTGTGCAAGGGTAAAGGGCCCTGCCCTGTCAAAGAAACGCTCATCCGCCATCGGTATTGCTGCCTGACTTGCACATTCACAGTGAAACCACCGCCGTGCAAAAACGCCTTATCTGGGCCGCTCAACTTTGAGCGATGACATGCGCCCGTCGAGCCGCGAAATAACTTCAGCGGTTACGTCATAATCAACGCCACCCACAAGCACCGAGCCGGTTGACAGGATCATGTTCGCGCCACGCTCAAGCAGTATCTCCTGCATGATCTCATTGAGAACCGCGTTGACCTTGCGTCGGGCATCGGCGGCAGCCTGCTGGATTGTCGTACGCTCAAGCTGATAAAAGCTGGCCTTCCCGGCTCTCTCTGCCTGGATGATCTCCCAATCGCTGCGCATCTGCTGTTCATTTCGGCCCTCAGCATTTCGCATCAGTGCGTCCTGACGCGCGTCGAGCGCTTCGATTTCCTTTGCCTCGCGACCGGAAACCTCAGTCAGCATGGCCTCGAGCTGACTGCGGATGTTCTTGCCGACGGCGGATTGAACAAAGACCGTTTCCAGGTCAAGGAACAGGGCGCGCGCAGGGGGAACCTGCGCATTGGCTGAACTTCCAAAGACGGATACCAGAATCGCAACCACAAGCGTGGCCAAGGCTATCCGCAAAGATGACGTCAACGGCATGTTATTCTCATTCATAATTAGAAACTTGTGCCGGCGCTGAACCGGAAGAACTGTTCTTTGTCGTAGTCCTGCTTGATGAAGGCTTGCGCAAGGTCAACCCGAACCGGGCCGAAAGGCGATTCCCAGAAAACGCTAAAGCCGCCTGATGCACGGAATGCCAGATCGTCCTGAATGTTTGTTGTCGTGAGAGTATTGCCCACAACAATGAACTGATCATCGTCATCGTTAAGGCCGACCACACCGAAGTCGGAGAAGAAGGCACCCTTCACGCCCAGTTCTTCGGGCAGGAACAGCGGAACCGTGACCTGCGCCGTACCGATGGCAAAGGCATTGGCGCCCAGTGCATCGTCAGTGGTCAGGTCACGCGGGCCAACACCGGAAGGTTCAAAGCCGCGGAAGCTAGAGCCACCCTTGAAGAACCGGTTGTTCAGCCTCACTTCCTCGCCATTATAGCCAAACACATAGCCCGCATCGAGGCGGAACGACGCGATGAAGTCGTCTGCAATGCCGTAATAGGTCGCAAATCCGGTTTCTGATGCCAGATAGGTGACGTCGCCGATGGGGGTGCCCAGACTCTGGTCGAAGAAGAATGAAAAACCACCGGTGGGTTCTTCGGGATCATTTCGTCCGTCGTAGGAGTATGTGTAGCCCACAAGATGCGAGTCGGCGACGCCCTCGGATGCTCGCACAGCGAGCGACGCCAGCGTCGATACGTCCCTGATTTCTTCGCGCACATAGCTGGTGCGCAGTTGCAGCGAAGAATACTCGCTGAGCGGGAACCCGAAGCGCACGCCGCCGCCGGTCTGGCGGAAGTCGAAGCCGGATTCGTCCTGGAAGTCGCTTTCGGTGCCGAAAAGGTCAATGCCGGCACTCAGGTTGCGGCCCATGAAGTATGGTTCGGTAAAGCGCAGATCAAGCGACTGGCGATCACCCGACACCGACAGGCGCAGACGCAGGAACTGGCCGCGACCCAGAAGGTTGCGTTCGATGATGGCAAGGTCGCCAATGGGGCCTGAGTCAGATGAAAAGCCCGCGCCGATAGACAGCTCGCCGGTGGATTGTTCCTGAACATCCACGTTGATGATCGTCAGATCTTCCTGGGTGCCCGGCTCCTCGCTGATTTCCACATTGGCAAACAGGCCCAGCGAGCGGATACGGTCGCGCGAGCGTGACAGCAGCACACGGTTGAAGGCATCGCCTTCCGCCAGCCGCATTTCGCGGCGGATCACACGATCAATCGTGCGCACATTGCCATTGATGTTGATGCGCTCAACGTAAACACGCGGGCCTTCGTCAATGCTGAACGTGATGTTGATCTCGCGGGCTTCACGGTCGCGGCGCACGCGCGGGCGCACATCCGCAAAGGCATAGCCTTCAGTACCGGCAGCGAATGTCAGCGCGTCAACCGCATCATCAATGCGCGAGGCGTCGTAGTCATCGCCGTCTTCAATTTCAATCAGACCACGGAGCATTTCGGTGTCAAGACGCTCAAGCTCGGTTTGAACATCAATTTCGCCGAACGTGTAAAGCTCGCCTTCTTCGACGGTGAAGGTGATGAAAAACTCGCTACCGTCCGGCGCCATTTCGGCGACCGATGACAGCACGCGAAAGTCAGCATACCCGTTTACGAGGTAAAACCGGCGCAACAGTTCTCGGTCAAAGGTCAGGCGGTCCGGGTCGTAGTTGTCGTTGGTGGACAAAAACTTCCACCAGGCGCTTTCAGAGGTTGCGATCTCGCCACGCAGGTCGCCGTCGGAATAGGCCTTGTTGCCAACAAACTTGATGCTGGCGACACCCGTTTCGGGGCCTTCGGAAATCTCGTAGGCGAGGTCAACGCGGTTTTGCGGGAGCTGGATGATCTTGGGTTCGATGGCAGCGGCGAAGTTACCCTTGCGGCGGTAAAGTTCGATGATGCGGTTGAGGTCGCTTTGCACACGGGCACGGGTATAGACCACGCGCGGCTTGAGCTCGGTTTCAGCCGACAGGTCATCATCGTCAATGCGGAAGTTACCTTCAAAGGCCACGCGGTTGATGATGGGGTTTTCAACCACCGTTACCGTCAGGCCATTGCCGGCTTGGCGGATGGACACGTCAGCGAACAGGCCGGTGGCAAACAGGGTCTTGAGGCTGTCATCCACCTCACGGGCGGTGACGGTGCTGCCTTCACGGATGGTCATGTAGGAGCGGACAGTCTCCGGCTCCACGCGCTGATTGCCATCAACGCTGATTGTCTCAATGAACTGGCCGGTTTGCTCAAGCGCCGGTTCAACAGAGGCTTGTTGTTGTGCGGTCGCAGGCAGTGAAAAAACAACGCCCAGCACGGCGCCTGCCAGAGCACTCAATACATGGTGTGGTGTCTTGAAAATCAATGGTCCCGCCCCGTTGCCCGTCGGTTTAGTGCTCTGGAAAAACATCAACATCAGGAAAATACCGAGCCGATATACTCCACCACGCGCAAATGAACCAAATCATTCCACGTTGCAAAAAGCATCAGTGACATAACGGCTGCCAGCCCGATGCGGAAGCCATATTCCTGCGCCCGTTCGCTCAACGGCTTACCGCGCACCCATTCAGCCGCATAATACAGCAGATGACCGCCATCCAGCATAGGGATCGGAAACAGGTTTAACAGGCCGATCGAGACCGACAGAATGGCCGCCAGGTTGAGCAGCGCCACAAAACCGATGGTCGCGACCTGGCCGGACACCTGCGCAATGCGCAGCGGCCCGCCAAGTTGATCCGCGTCCTGGCGACCCACGATGATGTCACCCAGATAGCTCATGGTGGTGGTGATGATGAAGCCGGTTTCCTCCACCCCCTTCCACACGGCTGCGGCCGGGTTGTAACGCACTGTTGTCATGTCGCCTTCGGCATTGGTGCGTGACAGACCAATAAGGCCGATGCGCTGCACGTTGCCGAACGGGTCGGTTACTTCCTGGAGTTGCGGCACCACTTCCAGCAGCACCAGCGCACCGTCGCGCTCAACGGTGAACTCCAGCACCCGCTCCGGGCTGGTGGAGACGATGCGCTGCATCTCATTGAAACTCTGGATGTCGTCGCCGTCGATGGCCACCACCAGGTCGCCGGGGGCAAAGCCCGCAGCTTCCGCCGCGCCGCCTGCGGTTACGCCATCCACACGTGGCGTGGTGACGCTTTGGCCGATGACGGAATACATGAAGGCAAAGATGACAATCGCCAGAATGAAATTGGCGACAGGGCCTGCGGCCACAACCGCCGCGCGGGCGTGCAGCGGCTTGAACTGGAAACAATCCTTGCGCAGCTCCGGTGGCAGCTTCTCCGCTGCTTCACGGTCGGGTGTGCTGGCAGCATTTTCGTCGCCCAGAAACTTGACGTAGCCGCCCAGTGGCAGCCAGCCGACTTTCCAGCGGGTTCCGTTCTTGTCGGTCCAGCCCACAATCTCGCGGCCAAAGCCGATGGAGAATTGTTCAACGATCACGCCGAACCAGCGCGCAACCAAAAAGTGCCCCATCTCGTGGATGAATACCACGAGGGACAAAACGAAGATGAAGGGTATGGCGTACCCGAAAAGGCCGGACAGAAAATCCATCTAGACGGTACCCATCCCCGTTTTTGCGTGCCCCTTTTCGGGTGCTTACGCCTTGAACCTAACGGTGCGTGCGCACCAATTCACCTAACGGTGCGTGCGCACCAATTCCGCCGCGATCGACCGACCTTCGCGGTCCAGCCCCAGCACTTCAGCCAGTGTGGCGGGCGCTGCGGCCAGGCCGCGCGCAACACCGCGCGACATTGTCTCCTCGACAATTGCGGCAATGTCGAGAAACCCAATGTCTCCGGCCAAAAATGCGGCAACCCCCACTTCGTTCGCCGCATTGAGAAGTGTAGGTGCCGCCCCCCCTGTTTGCAAGGCAGCCAGCGCCAGTCGCAGGGCGGGAAACCGTTCCAAATCAGGGGCTTCGAAGGTGAGTTGGGCAATTTCAGCAAGGTTCAGGCGCGGCGACGGTGCGGCCATCCGTTGGGGCCACGCCATGGTATGGGCTATGGGTGTGCGCATATCCGGCGATCCAAGCTGCGCGAGCACGGATCCATCGCTGTAGGCGACCATGGAATGAATGACCGACTGGGGGTGGACAATCACGTCTAACTGGCTGATTTCCACGCCAAACAGGTAAAACGCCTCGATGACCTCAAGGCCCTTGTTCATCATTGTGGCGGAATCAACCGAGATTTTCGCCCCCATATCCCAGTTGGGGTGGGCGACAGCCTGCGCGGGGGTGGCGGCGCGCATCGCGTCCATGTCCCAGGTGCGAAACGGGCCGCCTGAGGCGGTGAGAATAATTTTCTCAATCTGGTCGCGGTTGTGGGTTTCGAGCACCTGAAAAATGGCATTGTGCTCAGAATCAACCGGCAGCAGTGTTGCGCCCGCCTTCGTCACAGCGTCCAGAAACACGGTGCCAGCACTTACCAGGCACTCCTTGTTGGCCAGCGCAACACACGCACCGCGCCGGGCGGCGGTTAGTGTCGGCTCAAGGCCCGCCGCGCCCACAATGGCGGCCATCACAAAATCGGTGTCGCGGTCAGCGGCCTCATTCAGTGCCTTCGGGCCTGCGGCGGCTTCAGTGTCGGTGCCCGCCAGCGCGTCCTTGAGGGCATTGTACTGTGCCGGGTCGGCAACCACCGCATGACGCGCACCAAACTCGCGCGCCTGGCTGGCCAGCAACTCAACGTTTGAATTGGCGGTCAGCGTATCCACCACAAAGCGCTGGCGGTCACGGGCCACAAGGTCAAGCGTGGATTGGCCTACAGAGCCGGTAGAGCCAAGCACACAAATGCTGCGTGGTGTTTCTTGTGCTGGCGTCATGACACAAATGCTCCAAGACCAATGCCCTGCCCTTCGTCAGCCAGCACGCCGATCAGCGCGACCATGGCGGCGGCAACGGCAGCGAACAAAAGCCCGTCCACCCGGTCCAGCACACCGCCGTGTCCGGGAATGAGAGCGCCGGAATCCTTTACGTCCGCGTAGCGCTTGAGGCGTGACTCGGCAATGTCGCCGACCTGCGCGATCACCGCCATGATGCCGCTGAGGAAGGCCAGCAGCCAGAATGCGTTGAGATCAAGAATGAGCGACGTGGCCCCGCCCGCAATTGCGGCACCCGCCATGCCGCCCAACAGGCCGGACCATGTCTTGGCCGGCGATACGCGCGGTGCCAGCTTCGGGCCGCCAACTGTGCGGCCCACGCCAAACGCCATAATGTCCGTTGCCCAGACAACCGCCAGCAGCCAGTACAGCGTCAACATTCCCCAGTCACCGCCTTCGCGCAGCCAGACAATCGCGATACACGGCAGCAGAATGTAGGGGAAGCCCATCATAGGCCAGCGTTTGTCCTGACCCCGAAAAATGACCACGCCGAAGGCAATGGCAAAGCCAATCACCGCAGCACCCAGTGCCAGCAAAGGCGTACCCGCGCCCGCCAGACCAACGGCGATGATTGCTGTGATGGCGTGAATGACATAGTCCGCATTCAGATGACTGCCGCGCACGAGGCGCGCCCACTCATAGGTCATCAGTACGGCGGCCAGCATGATGAGTGCTGTAAACGCCCAGCCGCCCAGATACACCAGATAAATGACGCCAGGTGCCAGCACTGCGGCAGATGCAATACGCATCCAGAGTTCGTTGCCGCGCGGCGGGTGCGGCGGCACAGTGTTGGTGCTGCCTGCCTCACCTGCGTCCGCGCCACCGGAGGAATGGTTGTCAGACGCCACTATGACTGCGGTTCCCCTGTCACCGTCGGTTCAGGCGCACGCGCACCAAAGCGGCGTTCGCGGCAGGCATATTCGTCAAGCGCCTGCCCCAGCACATCGTCGGTGAAGTCCGGCCACAACGTATCCACAAACACAAGCTCGGCATAGGCCGCCTGCCAGATCAGGAAGTTCGACAGGCGCTTGTCGCCGCTGGTGCGGATAATCATATCCGGGTCCGGCAGATCGTGGGTTTCAAGCTCACCTGCAACCATCTCAGGCGTAATGTCGTCGGGCGTGATGTCGCCGCGTGCCACCGCCTGCGCGATGCGCTTTGCGGCATGGGTTATTTCAGTCTGACCACCATAGTTGAAGGCGATCGTGAGGTTCAGGCCGTCATTGGCACGGGTCAGTTCCTCGGCATCGGCAATCATCCGCACAATGTCGTCGGCAAGTCCTTCGCGGGTGCCAATGATCCGAATACGGACATTATTTTTGTGCAGGTCGGCCAGATCCTTGCGGATGTAGAGCCGCAGCAGACCCATCAGGTCGGCCACCTCTTCGGGAGGGCGGCGCCAGTTCTCGGTGGAAAACCCATACAGCGTCAGATAGCGGATGCGGCGGTCCCCGACAGCCCGGACGATACGTCGAACCGTTTCAACGCCCTGCCGGTGGCCAACTTTGCGCGGCAGGTGCCGTTTTGCAGCCCACCGGCCATTGCCGTCCATGATGATCGCCAGATGTTGCGGCAGCTTGCTGGTTTCGACACCAGGCTCAATGCGGGCCACGGCATCGCCCGCCGACGCCTGAGCGGCAGCCGAGGTGACAACAGGAAATTGTGCGTCAGCGTGTTTCATGGGCATTACAGTATCATTCAAGCCTTGCCCGCAGGTTACCCTCAATACTCAGGCGGCCGACGGGGCGCAGGGCTGTCAGACCTGCATGATCTCCGCTTCCTTGGTGGCCAGAGCCGCATCCACATCAGCGACGGCCTTGTCGGTGAGACCCTGGACCTTTTCAGATAGCTTCTTGTGGTCGTCCTGGCCTATGTCGCCAGCTTTTTCGGCTTTTTTAAGGTGGTCCATCGCATCGCGTCGCACATTGCGGATCGCCACGCGGGCGGTTTCGGCATATTTGCCTGCCACCTTGGTGAGTTCCACGCGACGTTCTTCGTTGAGTTCGGGAATGCCGACACGCACAAGCTGGCCATCTGCCACCGGGTTAACGCCCAGCCCCGCATCGCGAATGCTCTTTTCAACGGGTCCAACCATCGACTTGTCCCACACCTGCACGGTGATCAGGCGCGGTTCGGGCACAGACACCGTCCCGACCTGATTGAGCGGCATTTTCTGGCCATAGGCATCCACCATCACCGGGTCCAGCAGCGATGCCGATGCACGTCCGGTACGCAGACCACCAAACTCGTGCTTCAGGCTGTCGAGCGCACCATGCATCCGATGCTCAATGTCTTTCAGGTCAACACCTGATCCGTCGTCGGCCATTTTGGTCTTCTCCTTTAGCGCACGCCGGGAGGGGCACCTGCCCGCCTACGCCGCTTCATCTTCTACTATGGTCGCGCGGCCTTCACCGCACAGTACACGGACGAATTCGCCGGTCTCGTGAATGTTGAACACCACGATGGGTATGGAGCTGTCGCGGCACAGGCTGATGGCGGAGGCGTCCATGACCTGCAGGTCATCTGCCAGCACCTGCAAATAGCCCAGTCGCTCATAGCGGGTGGCGGTCGGGTCCAGTTTGGGGTCGGCTGTGTAAACGCCATCCACCTGCGTCCCTTTCATCAGGGCATCGCAGCCCATTTCAGAGGCGCGCAAGGCAGCCGCAGTGTCGGTGGTAAAAAACGGGTTGCCGGTGCCGGCCGCAAAAATAACGACGCGGCCTTTTTCCATGTGGCGTACGGCGCGGCGGCGAATATACGGCTCGCAGACGGTGGTCATGGGAATGGCGGAGAGCACCCGCGTCGGCACACCCTGCTGTTCAAGCCCGTTCTGCACAGCGAGCGCATTCATGACGGTGGCAAGCATACCCATATAGTCGGCGCTGGCGCGGTCCATGCCTTCAGCGGCCCCCTTGAGGCCGCGAAAAATGTTACCGCCGCCGATCACGAGGCATACTTCAACGCCTGCCGCCAGAGCGTCTTTCACTTCCCCGGCAATGCGCTGCACCACGTTGAGGTCAATGCCGTAGGCCTCCTCGCCCATAAGCGCCTCGCCTGACACCTTGAGGAGGACACGCTTGTAGTGAGGTTTCGACATAAGGTGGTGGCTCCGGTGGACGGAAAATCGGCCGACAAGCACTGCCTGCTTCACATAGCAACGCGCCGCCGACTCAGGCAAGTCGACGGCGCGTCATAGTGTACGATGCGCGGCTCTGTTTCCAGAGTTTCCAGAGCCGCAACACGTCTAAAAACCGTCAGGAACCAACCGCTGCAGCCACTTCGGCGGCAAAATCAGATGTTTCCTTCTGGATGCCTTCGCCCAGTTCATAGCGCCGGAACGCCTTGAGCGTGATCGGCGCACCAACATCGCCTTCGGCGTTTTTGATGGCTTTTTCGACGGTCACGTCCGGATCAATGACGAAAGCCTGTTTGGACAGCACGACTTCCTCATAAAACTTGCGGATGCGACCTTCCACCATCTTGCCGATGATCTCTTCGGGCTTGCCGCTTTCGCGTGCCTCGGCGGAGAGCACTTCGCGCTCTTTTTCCACCACGGCCGGGTCAAGTTCCGCTTCGGTTGCCGCCAGAGGACTTGTGGCTGCCACATGCATGGCAATCTGGCGGCCAAGCTCTGCAAGTTTGCCCGCGTCGCCGGTTGACTCAAGCGCTACCAGAACGCCGATCTTGCCAAGGCCGGGGGCCACCTGGTTGTGCACGTAAGCCGCGACAGCGCCGGCGCTCACTTCCAGCGCCTCGCTGCGGCGCAGGGTCATGTTTTCACCAATGGTGCCGACCATTTCAGTGACATGCGCCTCAACAGACTTGCCAGCGCCCGGGAAGTCAGCCGCCTTGAGCGCTTCAAAGTCACCGCCGGTTGACGCGGCAACCTCGGCAATCCGCGACACCATTTTCTGGAAGGTTTCGTTGCGGGCCACGAAGTCAGTTTCAGAGTTGACCTCAACAACCACGCCACGGGTGCCGTCAACGGCTACGGCCACAAGGCCTTCAGCCGCCACACGGCCCGCCTTCTTGGCGGCCTTTGACAAGCCCTTGGTGCGCAGCCAGTCAACGGCGGCTTCCATGTCACCGTCGTTCTCCGTGAGTGCTGTCTTGCAATCCATCATGCCCGCGCCGGTTGTCTCGCGGAGCTCTTTCACCATGCCGGCAGTAATGTTGGCCACTTGAAGATCCTCTTTGGTCGTCTTGTCGTGAATGGGGTGGGACAGCGGGCGGCCTCATCTGCAAGACCGCCCTGCTGCATCAACGCATCATGCGTGTGGCAGAGGGCTAGGCCGTCTCTGCCGGTGCTGCTTCTGCCGCGCCTTCGGCTTCAGCAGGAATGTCTGCTTCGGGCAGCACTTCAGCAATCGGTTCGGCTGCTTCGCCCGGATCAAATGCGGCACCACCCTGGCTGCGCGAAATACCGTCCAGCACGGCGCGCGAGGCAAGGTCACAGTAAAGCGAGATGGCGCGCGAGGCGTCATCATTGCCGGGGATCGGGTAAGTGATGCCTGACGGGTCCGAGTTGGAGTCCAGCACCGCGATCACCGGAATGCCGAGCTTGGCGGCTTCCTGAATGGCGATCTGTTCCTTGTTGGTATCAACCACGAAAATCAGATTGGGTACGCCGCCCATGTCGCGGATACCGCCGATGGCCTGCTCCAGCTTGTCGCGGTTGCGGGTCAGCACCAGACGCTCTTTCTTGGTCAGGCGCAGGCTTTCGTCGGACAGCTTTTCATCATATTCGCGCAGCTTCTTGATGGAGGCCGACACGGTCTTCCAGTTGGTGAGCGTGCCGCCGAGCCAGCGGTAGTTGATGTAGTACTGAGCGCAGCGGCGGGCTGATTCAGCAACCGGGTTGGACGCCTGGCGCTTGGTGCCGACGAACAGAATACGTCCGCCACCGGCTGCCACGTCGCTGAGCGCAACAAGCGCCTGATGCAAAAGCGGCACCGTCTGGGCCAGGTCAATGATGTGGATGTTGTCGCGGACGCCGAAGATGAACTGGCCCATTTTCGGGTTCCAGCGGTGACTTTGGTGTCCAAAATGTACGCCTGCTTCAAGCAGTTGGCGCATAGAAAATTCTGGCAGGGCCATGTGCCTTGCTCCTTTTGTTTTCCGGTTCAGCCTCTGCGGGGGATGTAGAGCGGCAGACAAAAAGCCTGAACCGCACCGGATGGACTGGCAGGAATGTGTGCAAAAGCGCCAAAAACTGCGCCTGTGCGGACCCCGACACCCCGTCCCTCGCATGTGGAATGTGTGGCGGTATAAGGGGTTAGGAGATGCAGCGCAAGGGGGCGCACCGGCGGGCCTTGCCTGGTATCGCGCTGATTGGCACCGCACGCCATTTTTGTTTACACTGTGAACAGTTTCAAAAAGAAACAAAACTGTTCCCGGAGGGCGCGTAATGGAGCAATTCAGGACCACCTGTAGCCTGTGCGAAGCCTCGTGCGGCGCGGTTATGACCGTCGATGACGGCAAAATAGTGAAGGTCACCGCAGATCGGGAGGACGCCCTTTCAGGCGGTTTCATCTGCGCCAAGGGGGCAGCCATTCCCCAGCTTGAAGCAGACCCTGACCGGGTACGCACGCCGCTGCTGCGTAAAAACGGCGAGCTTCAGGCAGCCACGTGGGAGGAGGCTTTTGCCTTCATCGACAAGCGGCTGAGCGCCATCATAAACGAACACGGCCGCCAGGCGGCGGGCATCTATGTGGGCAATGCCCTGGCCCACAACCTGACCATGGTGATGTATTTTGAGGAGCTGGTGAAGGCACTTGGCTCCACCAACTTCTTTACGGCCGGCAGCCTTGACCAGAATCCACGCCAGGTTGTGTCCGGTCTTTTGTTTGGCGACGAGTTTTCGCTCAACGTGCCAGACATCGACCGTAGCCAGCTGTTGTGGGTGATGGGGGCCAACCCGGCTGAATCAAACGGCAGCATGATTGTTGCCCCTGGTTTTATCGGCCGTATGCAGAAGCTGCGCGACCGTGGCGGGCGGGTT
Organism: Pyruvatibacter sp.; assembly: GCF_040219635.1. Classification (NCBI taxonomy): domain Bacteria; kingdom Pseudomonadati; phylum Pseudomonadota; class Alphaproteobacteria; order Hyphomicrobiales; family Parvibaculaceae; genus Pyruvatibacter; species Pyruvatibacter sp. The sequence goes on along the minus strand of NZ_JAVJSC010000001.1, from coordinate 165,590 downwards.
GTTGTGTTTGATCCGCGCCGGACACTGACAGCAGAACGGGCCAGCGAACATATTGCCATCCGACCATCGGGGGACGCGGCCTTTCTGGCGGCGGTGGCGCACACCCTGCTCAAGCTGGGGCCACCGCATACCACCGCCTTGTCGTTGCTGGATGATATTGAGCAGATCGCCATGTGGCTTGAACCATTTGCCCCCGAGCATGTGGCGCAGGCGTGCGACATAGATGCCGACACGATCGTCCGGCTGGCAACCGAGCTGCGCGATACGTCGGCGGCCGCCGTTTACGGGCGCATCGGCACGACGACGCAGGCGTTCTCCTCCCTCACCTGCTGGCTGATCGACATGGTCAATATTCTGGCCGGCAATCTGGATGCTGTCGGCGGGTCGATGTTTGCAAAGCCACTTCTTGCTCAGCCCAATACCATCGGGCCTGGTGGCATTGGCGCGGGCTTTACCGTTGGCAAGTGGACATCGCGGGTGCGCGGCGCACCAGAGATTGTCCGGCAGTTGCCAATGGCCTGCATGGCAGAGGAACTGGAGACACCCGGCGACGGGCAGGTGCGGGCGCTGATTACGCTCGCGGGCAACCCGATCATTTCAAGCCCGGATACGCAGCGCATGGAAGCAGCGATAGACGGGCTTGAGCTGCTTGTATCACTCGACATCTATCAGAATGAAACATCGTCCAAAGCCGATGTCATTCTGCCGTCGCCGCCGCGACTGGCGAAGGCAAATTACGACGCTTTCTTCTATCGGTTTGCCGTGCGCAATTACGGGCGGTACACCCAACAAGTTCGTCCGCTTGGGGACAATGAGCGCAGTGACCGCGAGGTGTTGCTGCGGCTGATGGCCATTGTGCAGGGGCATGGCTGGGACGCCGACATTGATGCGTTGGATGCGGCTGAGCTTTACGCCTCGGTCAAGCAGATGACGCAGGTGCCCAACAGCGCCATTGAAGGCCGCGACCCTGACGAGATCATGGACATGCTGCGCGACCTGGAGCCGATGGAGCGCAAGATGGATTTTGGTGTGCGCATCGGCCCTTTCGGGGATGGCTTTGGCGCGCGCGACGGCATCACGCTGCAAACACTCAAAGACACCCCCCAAGGCGTGGACTGCGGACCAATGGTGCCGCGCCTGCCGGAAGTGTTGCGCACACAATCGGGGCGCATTGAAGCAGCGCACGCAATTTTTGGCACTGAGCTGGCGCGGCTGGCAGACTGGCTGCACAAACCCCGCGCGCGCCATGTGCTGATCGGGCGGCGGCAACTGCGCTCCAACAATTCGTGGTTTCATAACCTTGCAGGGCTGGCGCACCCGACCCGCGAATGTACCATTCATATGAATGCGGCAGATGCACGCGAGCTTGGTGTGCGCGGTGGCGAGCAGGTGGCCGTATCTGCCGGGCGCAACACGATCACCCTTCCGGTTGAAACAACCGACAAGATTGCACCGGGTGTTGTGTCCATTCCCCACGGGTGGGGCCACGCCTCCCTGAAAGGCAAAATGAATGTGGCGGCGGCCAATCCGGGTGTGAACGTCAACACCATTGTGGACTACGAGGAACTGGACCCGCTGAGCGGCAACGCACGGCTGAACGGTATGCCCGTGACGCTTGCAAAAGCGTAGGCGCGCACAAAACGTTTGCTACAGATCCTCGTTATAAGTCCTCGACGTGGACCACGCCGTCGATGGCCTTGAGCGCGCCACGCGCCTGCGGGGTGACATCGAAGCGGCCGGGGAGTGTTATCTCCACTTCCTTCCTGCCCGCATCAGCATCGACGATGAGGCTCAACTGCCCCCTGCCCTTCGGCGGCAGGCAGGCCTGAATGCTGGCAAGGGCGGCGGCATCATCAATAAACAGGCGCAGGCCATTCGAGGTTTCCGACGCAACTTTATCTATCGGCTGAACGGTGGCGATCTTGAGTTTGATGTCGTCGCCGTCCACTTCGGCCTCGACGCCCACAACCACCGACATGTTGGGCTCCAGATAGTCGCGGGAGGTGGCCAGCGTGTCGGAAAAAATCACCGCTTCAAACTCGCCGGTGCCGTCTGACAGACCCAGAAAGGCAAACGCATTGCCGCTCTTGGCGCGGCGCTCCTGCTTGTAGGCCACAGTGCCGGCCAGCCGTGCGGCGCGGGCACCGCCCGCCTGAACGGCTTCCACGAACTGCGCATAGGTTTTGATGCGAGCGTGGCGCAGGGCATCGCGGTAATCATCCAGCGGGTGGCCGGACAGGTAAAAGCCTACCGCTTCCATTTCGTGACGCAGGCGCTCCATGGGTGCCCAGTCGCGTCGGTCACCAAGGCGCAGGTCCGGGGCAACGGCGGGGCCATCACCAAACAGGCTCGACTGGTTGCTTTCACGTTCAGTCTCGGAGCGGACCATTTCGGACATCATCCTGTCGGCTGCGCCGTGCAAGCGGGCGCGGTTTTTATCCAGACTGTCGAACGCGCCGGCGCAGGCGAGATTTTCAATCGCGCGCTTGTTGACGTATTTGGGCGATACGCGCGATGCAAAATCCGCCAGTGTCTTGAACGGGCCATTGCGCGCGCGTTCTTCTTCCAGGTGACGCATGGCTTGCTTGCCGACATTGCGCACGGCGGCCAGCGCGTAGGCGATGCCGCCATCGGTCACCGTGAACTCGGCACCGGACAGATTGACGTTGGGCGCATGGACGGGGATGTCCAGCCGTTGCGCCTCACGGCGGAACGCATTGAGTTTGTCCGTATTGCCCATATCGAGGTTCATGGAGGCGGCAAGAAACTCAACCGGGTGGTTGGCCTTGAGCCACGCGGTCTGATAGGCGACCAGCGCGTAGGCGGCAGCATGGCTCTTGTTGAAGCCGTAGCCTGCAAACTTGGCCACCTGCTCAAAAATGCCCGCCGCCTGTTTGCCGTCCACATTGTTGGCCTGCGCGCCTTCCACGAAGCGGGCTTTCTGCTTGTCCATTTCGGACTGGATTTTTTTGCCCATGGCGCGACGCAGAAGGTCAGCATCGCCCAGCGAGAAGCCTGACAGCACCTGGGCAATCTGCATCACCTGCTCCTGATAGATCATGATGCCGTAGGTTTCGGTCAGGATCGGCTCAAGGCTTGGGTGCAGATAGTCGGGGTCTTCGTCGCCCTTTTTGACGGCGAGGTATTTGGGAATGTTGTCCATCGGGCCGGGGCGGTAGAGCGCCACAAGGGCGATGATGTCCTCGAACCTGTCCGGCTTCATTTTGCGCAGGATGTCACGCATACCTGAGCTTTCAAGCTGGAACACGCCCACAGTCTCGCCGCGCGACAGCATGTCGTAGGTGGGTTTGTCGTCCAGCGGCAGGGCGGCAATGTCCACGTCCACGCCGCGCGCCTTCAAAAAGCCCAGCGCACGCTCAATGACCGTAAGTGTCTTGAGGCCAAGAAAGTCAAACTTCACCAGCCCCGCAGGCTCCACCCATTTCATGTTGAACTGGGTGACCGGCATGTCGGAGCGCGGGTCGCGGTAGAGCGGCACAAGCTCCTGCAACGGGCGGTCGCCGATGACGACACCGGCGGCGTGGGTAGAGGCGTGGCGGTAAAGGCCTTCGAGCTTCAGCGACATGCCGATCAGCCGGTCCACCACCTCTTCGGAGCGGCGTGCCTCCTGCAGCTTGGGTTCGCCGTCAATGGCCTGACCAAGCGTCACCGGGCTGGCCGGATTGTTGGGCACGAGTTTACACAGGCGGTCCACATGGCCATAGGACATTTGCAGCACGCGCCCGACATCGCGCAGCACGGCACGGGCCTGCAACTTACCAAAGGTGATGATCTGGGCGACGCGGTCGCGGCCGTATTTGTCCTGCACATAGGAAATGACTTCGTCGCGCCGGTCCTGGCAGAAGTCGATGTCGAAGTCAGGCATCGACACGCGTTCGGGATTCAAAAACCGTTCGAACAGCAGGCCGAAGCGCAGCGGATCAAGGTCGGTGATGGTCAGCGCCCACGCCACCACGGAGCCTGCACCGGAGCCACGGCCCGGCCCCACGGGAATGCCCTGCTTCTTTGCCCACTGGATGAAGTCGGCCACGATGAGGAAGTAGCCGGGGAACCCCATGTTTTTGATCACATCAAGCTCGAAATCGAGGCGCTTCCAGTAGTCTTCTTCCGGCGCAAATGTACCAAGCGCTGCAATGCGGGCGCGCAGGCCTTCTTCGGCCTGGCGGCGCAGTTCCAGCGCTTCGCCGTCCACCCCATCCAGCCCTTCAAAGCGCGGCAGGATGGGGTCAATGATGCGCGGGCGGTAGGCGCAGCGCTGGGCAATTTCCACCGTTGAGGCCAGTGCTTCGGGCAGGTCCGCAAAAAGGGCGGCCATTTCAGCGGCAGACTTGAAACGGTGCTCAGGGGTGAGCCGACGGCGGTCTTCCTGCATGACATAGGCACCGTCGGCGACGCACAACAAAGCGTCGTGGGCTTCGTAGTCGTCGGCATCAAAGAAGTAGGCTTCGTTGGTGGCGACCAGCGGCAGGTTCCTGGTGTAGGCGATGTCGATCAGCACAGGCTCCGCCTGCGCTTCATGGGCCATGCCGTGGCGCTGCAGCTCAACATAGAGCCGGTTGTGGAAGGCTTTGGCGAGCTGGTCCACCAGGGCTGCGGCAGCCTCCGGCTGTCCTGCCACGGCAAGCCGGTTAACGGGGCCGTTGGGGCCGCCGGTGAGGCAGATCAACCCTTCTGCGTGGGCCACCAGATCATCAAGAGAAATATGCGGTTGCTCGGTGCCGTCGGTGGCCAGATAGGCCTTTGACGTGAGCGCCATCAGGTTGAGGTACCCCGCCTCATCCTTGGCGAGCAAGGCGAGGGTCGGGTCGGGCACCTGTGCGCCGCCACGTTTTGGCTCGGTTTCCATATCCAGCGCCAGCGTGCAGCCGATGATGGGCTGAATGCCGACGCCGGACATTTTTTCGGCAAACTCAAGGGCGCCAAACAGATTGCCGGTGTCAGTGACGGCGACCGCAGGCATCGCCATATCCACACAGCGGGTGGCAAGGTCGGGGATGCGGATTGCGCCTTCCAGCAGCGAATAGGCTGTGTGGACGCGCAGGTGGATAAAGCCGGGCTGGCTCATGTCGGCTGCGGTTGACGAAGTGGCTGGCGACTCAGTGTTCATGACTCAGCTTAACGCTCTTGTGGCCGCGCCTAAGCCCTGCGGGGTGGTTATCCCCAGACTTTTTGGTGCCTCTAGCCAGCGGCCTGAGCCACTGCGGTGAGGGCAAAGCCGCTCCACATGACGGCACCCAGTACCAGAAGTGCCGCTGTATCCTTGATCCATTCAGACATGATGAGCCTCCGTTGCATGTGGATGAGGCTTGAGTATGTTCTTGTTTTGTTCTTTTTGTCAATAGGGCGTGTTGAGGGGTGTTTTTGGAGAGGTTTTTCGCTGTATTGCAGGCGTTTTTGCAGGTGGCCCTGGACCCCGGATCAAGTCCGGGGAACAAAAACAGCAGAGTTCAGAGCTGGCTTCCGGCGAGGTCGGCGCCGTCCACCAGCAAGCCCTCGTGCAGCAGGACGACGCGGTCCATCTCGCGGGCGAGGTCCAGGTTGTGGGTGGCGACGAGGGCCGCGACGCCCTCCCCGCGCGTGAGGGCCACAAACTCATTGAAAACACCGCGCGAGGTTTTGGGGTCGAGGTTGCCGGTGGGTTCATCTGCCAACAACAGGCGCGGGCGGTTGGCCAGCGCGCGGGCAATGGCAACGCGCTGCTGTTCACCACCTGAAAGCTGTGCCGGGCGGTGCTCAAGACGCTCAGCCAGACCCAGACGGCCCAGCAGCCGTTCGGCGACGGCGATGGCGTGCTTGCGTTTCACGCCCGCCACCATTTGCGGCAGCACGACATTCTCGGTGGCGGAAAACTCCGGCAACAGATGATGGGCCTGATAGACAAAGCCGATCTCAGTGCGGCGGGTGAGGGTCTTGTCGGTGTCGCTGAGATGCATACACGGCACGCCGCCAATCAGCACCTCGCCTGCGTCCGGTTTTTCAAGCAGACCTGCAATATGCAGCAGCGATGATTTACCGGCACCGGACGGGCCAACGAGCGCGACGAGTTCGCCGGGCTGCACGGTGAGGTTGGCACCACGAAAAATACGCAGTTCTGCCTCGCCCTGATGGAACGTGCGTTCGACGCCGCGCAGTTCGAGGGCTGCATTACTCATACCGCAGCGCCTCCACCGGATCGAGGCGGGCCGCGCGCCAGCTTGGATAGATGGTGGCGAGCAGCGACAATGTGAGTGACATGATGACCACGGAAATGACCTCGCCCATATCCACCTCCGCAGGCAATTCGCTGAGGAAGTAGATCGCCGGGTCAAACAGTTGTGCGCCGGTGAGGAAGATCAGCGCCTGCCGGATGCTCTCGATATTTTCCGTGAACAGAATGCCGATGACAAAACCCGCCAGTGTTCCCAGCACGCCGATGGCGGCACCGACAATCAGGAATACGCGCATGACCGCGCCGCGCGTGGCACCCATACTGCGCAGGATGGCGATGTCCGGCCCCTTGTCCTTCACCAGCATGAACAAGCCGGACACGATGTTGAGGGCAGCGACCAGCAAAATCAGCGTCAGGATGATGAACATCACATTGCGCTCGATCTGCAGGGCGTTAAAGAACGTGGCGTTGATTTCCTGCCAGTCATACACGGTGGCAATGTCGCCTGCCGCCGCCTGCACGGCGGGCGTGAAGGCTTTCACCTGGTCCGGCCGTTCAATCATCACCTCAATGCCGGATACCATACCGTTCTGCCGGAAAAAGCCCTGCGCTTCGGCGAGTGGCATGAAGATGAAACTGGAATCATATTCCGACATGCCGATCTGGAAGGTGGCCGCAACCAGATAGGATTTGACGCGCGGGGTGGTGCCAAACGGTGTTGCCGCACCGCGCGGGGCCAGCAGCGTGAGGCTGTCGCCGACGCCGACGCCCAGCGCCTCTGCCAGGCGCGCGCCGACGAGCAACGGGCTGCCGCCATCGGTCTCGACATTGCGGTAGGTGTCCAGCGACCCGGCAATGATGTTGTCCGAGATGATGTCAAAGTTTTGCAGGTTGTCTGTTGAAAGCCCGCGCACCAGTGCGCCTGACGCGCGCTGTCGGGCGGAGACCATCACCTGGCCTTCCACCAGCGGCGTCACCCGCACCACGCCATCGACCTCGCGGATGCGGGCGGCAGATGCTTCGTAGTTGGGGAAGGCACCCGTCATCGACTGGACCATCATGTGGCCGTTGAGGCCCAGAATGCGGCCGATGAGTTCTGACCTGAAACCGTTCATCACCGCCATGACGATGATGAGGGTGGCCACGCCCAGCATGATGCCGATGAACGAAATGAACGCGATGACGGAGATGAAGCCTTCCTTGCGGCGGGCACGCAGGTAGCGCCCGGCGAGGAACCATTCAAACGCTGAGAACGGCACCGTCCTGCGTGACGCGCGGGCGTCAGCTTCAAGGTTTGCGTCTGCTGTGTGTGCCGTCTCGCTCATGTGGCGTTACCCGATTAGTTTGGCGATGGCTGCATCAATCGTGAGTTCTTCTTTTTCGCCGGTGGCACGGCGCTTCAGTTCAACCATGCCGGTCTTGAGGCCGCGCGGGCCGATGATCAACTGCCAGGGCAGGCCGATCAGATCCATGGTGGCAAACTTGCCGCCGGCGCGCTCGTCGCGGTCATCGTAGAGCACATCCAGCCCGGCAGTGGTGAGTTTCGCGTAAACATCGTCACACGCAGCATCGGTATCTGCATCGCCGGATTTGAGGTTGATGAGGCCGACATGAAACGGCGCGACAGCGTCGGGCCAGATGATGCCGTCATCGTCGTGGCTGGCTTCGATGATGCCACCCAAAAGCCGGGACACGCCCACCCCATAAGAGCCGCCATGCAGCAGCACTTCTGAGCCGTCCGGCCCCTGAACGCCTGCCTTCATGGGCTCAGAATATTTGGTGCCGAAATAAAAGATGTGCCCCACTTCGATGCCGCGGGCAGACAGGCGCTTATCTTCGGGCACTTCGGCCTCAAAGCGCGCCTGGTCGTGCATTTCGTCGGTCGCGGCATAAAGGCTGGACCGCTCCTCAACGATGGCTGACAGATCGCCGTCAAAATCCGTGTCTTCGTCGGGGATGGGCATATCCACAAGATCGCGGTGGCAAAACACTTCGCTCTCGCCGGTGTCGGCCAGAATGATGAACTCGTGGCTCAGGTCGCCGCCGATGGGGCCGGGGTCCGCGCGCATGGGCACAGCCTTGAGCCCCATGCGGCCAAACGTGCGCAGATAGGCAACAAACTGCTTCTGGTACGAGACGCGCGCGGCTTCTTCCGTCAGGTCGAACGAATACGCGTCCTTCATCAAAAACTCACGACCGCGCATGACGCCAAAGCGCGGGCGGATCTCGTCGCGGAACTTCCACTGAATGTGGTAGAGCGTGAACGGCAGCTCCTTGTAGGATTTGATGTCGCGACGAACGATGTCGGTAATCATTTCCTCGTTGGTGGGGCCATACAGCATGTCGCGCTCGTGGCGGTCCTCGATGCGCAGCATCTCCTTGCCGTAGCCATCGTAGCGCCCCGACTCGCGCCACAGGTCGGCGGACTGGAGAGTGGGCATCAGCAGCTCAACGGCCCCTGCCCGCGCCTGCTCCTCACGCACAATCTGCTCGATCTTGCGCAGCACCATGTGGCCCAGCGGCAGCCAGGCATAAATGCCGGCGCTCATCTGGCGCACCAGCCCCGCCCGCAGCATCAGGCGGTGGGACACAATCTCGGCTTCCTTCGGGGTTTCACGAAGGATGGGAAGGTAGAAACGGCTCAGACGCATGGGGACTTTTCGCACTTTTTTTGAGGCCCGCCGGTATCCGCCGCAGCCGTGTCAGGAATGTGGCGGAACTATAAGCGATTGAACACAAAAGCGAGAGGGCTAATGAGGGTGGGCGGGTTTATGCCCCGGCACTGTCACGCGCGGACATCATCTCATGCCAGGATTTCAGGTTGATGTGGTCATCCTTGTACGGAACGCCGACCATGCTGACGGCAAAATCAAGGGTCGCCAATGCCACTGATTCAACCGCCGTATAGCGATCACAGGCGAGGAACGTTTTGCCCTCAAGAGCCGTGTTGAGAATGCTGTAGAAGTGATGTGTGCGGGCGCGGCCAAACTCAGCCACATCGGGCTTTTGTTCCAGCAGGTGCGCTGTGGCCTTGTGACCGTGCAGCCAGACAAGGCCAACCTGTGACATCAGGTAGATTTCAATCCGCCGCAGCCACATATCCACCTGGGCGATTTCAGTGGGCGTTGCCCCAAACAGCGGCGGGTCAGGATGCAGCGCCTCGAAGTAACGGCAGATCGCCACCGATTCAGAAATACAGGTTCCGTCGTCCAGTTCCAGCACGGGGATGCCGCCGAGCGGGTTCTTTGCAAGAAACTCCGGCGTGTGGCCTTCGTGCTTGAGAATGTCCAGCGTCTGGAAGGGCACGTCGATGCCTTTCTCGTGCAGGAAAATGCGGACACGCCGGGGGTTTGGCGCAATGCCGTAGTCATAGATTTTCATCGGGTGATTTCCTGTGTAGAGGCGACAGCAATATCATCGCCGCCTGAACTCACGATGTCACCTTTGAACGTGTGGCGGGTGCCGGGGTAGCTCGCGCAGGCATCTGCGTGTTGCTCCGGGTTCCGCGATCAAGTCGCGGAAAGGCAAAGTGTTTGTGTGGGCAGGAGCTGACAACATCACACTCCGCTTCCCCGGACCTGATCCGGGGTCCAGGGCAACACACACAGGCGTGTGCGTGGCGCTCTGGGTTCCGCGATCAAGTCGCGGAAAGGCAGAAGGTTTGGTTTGGGCGCCAGCAGGTGCTAGTTCGGCAGCGTACTCACGGGGACCACGGGCACATCGTTGCGGGCCTCGACCTTGGTTGCAAGGTTGCGCGCCAGCAGCGCGGGTATGTTGACCTCCGGCGGAGCTTCAACACCACGACCGGAATACAGGCCCTTGCCGGGGGCCTGCAGGCTGGCGAGGTCATGGCCCATGTCCACGTCATAGGTGCGGTCGATCTGGTAGCGCAGATGCTGTTCGGCTTCATACCACGCGGTCTTGAGCGGACCGTCATTGCACGATGCGAGCTCAGCAGGGTCGCTCGCGCCCCAGCGGCGCTCAATGCAGTGGTAGGGATCAAACGACATGTCCCACAGGCGGTTCATTACATCCTCAAGGTTGAGATGCACCTTCTGGCCGTTGCTGCGATCGTATGTGATGTCGCAGGCGTGACTTTCCTCATAGAAAGCGGCCATGAGGTCGCCCGCAATGTCCGTACCTTCATAGGCAAGTTTGGGGTCGCCACTCGCGTGCATGTCCAGCAGGTTCTGCACCAGGTCGTAAGTTTCCTTGAACGATGTCTTGAGGCGAGCATCGCGTGACGGCGTGGAATAACTCTCCCAGATGCCGGTTGTGCCGTAGATATTATCCGGCAACTTGCCAGGCTGGTTGTAGCGATGAATGCCGCGCTTGATGGCGATGTCCACGGCGTGCTTGCGGGCAGAGGCATCCTGACACAGCGATGTCAGCATCGCGCGCAGTTCGCGCACCGGGCGGTATTTCAGGTCGCCAACAGAAAGGGAGGCCCTCACCCACTCATAGTAGTTGAGGTTCTGGCCTTTGACGGTAAATGACTCCTCATACCACTTGGTGAAGTTCAGCACCTCGGTGCCGGCATATTGCTCCAGCGAGAAGTCAGGCAAGTCAGCGTTAGGCACACCTACAACGCGACCACCATACAGCGTGCCGTTGGCGGCGCGCTTGTAGCCCACCAGTTTGATCGGACGCCAGTTCTTGAAGCCCGTGCCAAGCGCTGCCTGGGTCCGCAAAAAGTTGCGGCCAAAATAGCTGCGCGACAATGACTGGTCCGGGTGCGCCGCCAGCGTGAGCACGCGACCGTCTTCGGTGACCTTGTACACCATGGTCACATGGCCGTTCACGTCATACACAACCGTACCCGGACGAATTGTGTCGCGATTGATGGCGGGCGAATAGTGATCGGTAAAATAGGGTTCGGCCTCTGCCGCGGCGTGGTGGCGATACATGCCGGTTGAAATGGTCGGAATGTAACGAATGAAGCTCACAGCGTTGGTGCCGGTGCGTGCATCGCGGCGTGCCACCACCTGGTTGCCGGTCATGGAATAGCGGATGTCGCTGCCCGCCCCGTCACCGGAGCGCATGGCGGTCTGATAGGAAAACGGCAGGCCGTTTTTCCACGCATAGTAGGCGCGCAGCATGTAGGGCATGTCAGCGCAATCAGCATACCATTTCACCCACGGGTCGGTGGCGCGATACGGGTTGGCCGGGCTCTTAAGGCAGTCGTTCATGGTGTAGCAGTCGGCTTCGCCCAGCGCCGTCACAAACTCGCTGAAGCCGCGCTCGTCAGACTCGCTCCAGTGATCTTTGGTGATGACCCACTGCGACGAGCGCGCGGCAAGGGCGCTGCTTGTTGTGGCAACAGAAAGAAGCGCCGCACCCGCTGTGATGCAGGCCGCGTAGGCTGCGGTTTTGAAAGAAACACGCAGCAAAGAAAAGCCAGACATTCCGGTTGCCCCCAACAAACAGCCGTAACGCAGTGCTGCACCCAGGCCATTCCCCCACGCAGGTCTGCGTGCCGGGCCGCCCGCAGCGCGCGTGCCCGATAGCCGTGAATGCTCAGGGTGTTCAGCCTGTCTCGGCAAGTCAAGACAACTTGAGTGTCGCGCACACTCTATTGCTGCTTATGGTTGAAATGCAGGCATGTTGCTTGTCTTTTAGTCACCCTTGCGCGTTTTTAACGTGACAGGGTGTCGCGGGCGCTGTAATAAACATGTAACAATAAGAAGACGGGGGCGTAGTGCGGATTTTCGCACCATATGGCCCAAGTTCAGGGAGGAACGCTTCACCCTGCAACGGCATCGGGGTTCAACCCGTGCCACCTGTGCGCGGCGCTTTTTTAAGCTGCCCGCTGCACTTGAGGGACAAGAAGCAAACTTTGAAAGCAAGGCTCTTTTGGGAGCCTTGCTTTTTTCTTTTCTTGCCTTGCGCTTATGTGCGCTGCGCACACCCGCTCCGGCGGGACGGGCGGCTACGCCCGGCGTCCGGTCGGACGCTTGGACCTTTGGGGGGCGTGTCTCTCTACTCGTGCTCACCGAAGCGCGGCAGGAAGGGGATGTCGTCGAGCGGGATCAGGCGGCTGTCGAGCACAACAAAGACAACTGCCCAGATTGCAAATGCCACTGCCGTGGTAATGAGAAGTTTGCGCAGCATCTGCGGGCGCACGGGGGCGCTATCGGCTGCACCTTCGACCTTTGCCTCCCCGGCCTCCGCACTTGTGCGCACACCAAACGGCAACACGGCAAACAGCACCAGCCACCAGATAAGGCCATAAATGGCCAGTCCACCGATCAGCGACATTGCACGTCCTCTTTCTTGCTAAACCCGTGTGACCAGAACGCGCACGGGTGGTTTTTTGTCCCACAGGAATCGCAGTCGCCCGCGCACCGCGCGGCGGGCGGCTTCTGCTACGGCCGCATCATCACGCGCCGCTGATTTGCGCATTCGGCTGACGGCGTCGTCTGCAGCCTCGCGGCAGGTATCCTCGACGCTCAGGCCTTCTTCCAGATCAGGAATGCCCTCGCACGCCACCTCAGGGTCGGCCAGCAGCTTTCCATCATCGTCCACCACCAGCGACACGACGACGTGGCCGGCAAATGACATCTGCCGGCGTTCGCGCAGCGGTGCTTCACCGGCGCGCACCAGCACCCGGCCATCAAGATGCAGGCGGCCTGCGGGCACATCATCAATCACCTGCGCGGGGCCGGGTGCGATGCGGGCCATCAGGCCGTTGCGCAGCACAAGCTGTTCAGGCACCTGCAGTTCATTCGCCAGTTCGGCATGAGCCAGCAGGTGACGCGGCTCACCATGCACGGGAATGGACAGCTCCGGCCTGATCCACTGATACATCTGGATCAGTTCATCCCGGCACGGATGACCGGACACATGCACGTCATGATCTTTTTCGGTCAGCACATCAATGCCGCGCTCGGACAGGCGGTTGTGCAATTCAAAAATCGGCAACTCGTTTCCCGGAATGATCTTCGACGAGAAAATCACCGTGTCGCCTTTGCTCAGGGCAATGTGGCGGTGGCTGTCATCAGCAATGCGCGACAGGGCGGCGCGGGCCTCACCCTGGCTGCCGGTGCACAGATACAGCACGTTGTCGGGCGGCAAAAAGCCCGCGTCTTCCTCCGACACGGGTGTCGGCACATCCTTGAGATAGCCGGTTTCACGCGCCGCACTTGTGACCTTGTGCATACTGCGGCCCACCAGCACCGTGTGACGGCCATTGGCCTCGGCGGCCTTCATGATGGTGGAGAGCCGCGCGAGGTTGGAGGCAAACGTTGTGACGGCAACGCGGCCCTTGAGGGTGCCTATCAATGCCGTGAGATTTTTACGCACATCGGCTTCCGAGCCGGAACGGCCCGGCGACAACACATTGGTGCTGTCGCACACAATGGCGCGCACGCCTTCGTCGCCGAAAGCGGTCAGGGTCTTGATATCGGTCACATCACCGATTTGGGGTGCATCGTCAATTTTCCAGTCCCCGGTATGCATGACATTGCCAAGCGGTGTGCGTATGGCAATGGCATTCGGCTCAGGAATGGAATGGGTGAGCGTCACAAATGTGAGGTCGAACGGGCCTAGCTGCAAATGCCCGCCAAGCGGTACTTCGTGCAGCGGCACATCGTTGAGGAGGCCCGCCTCCGCCAGCTTTCCGCGCAGCATCGCGGCGGTAAACGGGGTGGCATAAACCGGACATCTGAGGCGCTCCCACAGATGCGCCACTGCGCCGATGTGATCCTCGTGGGCATGGGTCAGTACAAGCCCCAAAAGATTTTCGCGTTCTCCTTCAATAAAAATCGGGTCAGGCATGATGACGTCGATGCCGGGCTCGGAGGCGTCGGGAAAGGTGATGCCAAGATCAATCGCCAGCCACTTGCGCTTTGTCGCCGGGCCATAGCCATAAAGATTGAAGTTCATGCCGATTTCGCCGGTGCCACCCAACGGCAGGAATACCAACTCATCATTTATGGAGGCAGGGCGTTCGGACCGTGTCATCTATGAATTGCGCCGGTGAAGTTCGAGCAGGCCGACGCTGGTAACGTCCGGATCAAACACATCAATTTTGTCGGTTGCACCATCAAACAACGATGCGACCCCGCCGGTGGCGACCACCCTCATGGGTTTGCCGTATTCTTTTTTCACGCGCTCAATCAACCCTTCAATCAAACAGATGTACCCCCAGAACACGCCCGACTGCATGGCCTCAACCGTGTTGCGGCCGATGGTTTGTTCCGGCCGCTCAATGGCAACACGCGGCAGCTTGGCGGCCGCATCGTGCAGGGCCTGCATGGACAGGTTGATGCCCGGCGAAATAATGCCGCCTTTGAACGCACCGTTCTCATCCACCACGTCAAACGTCGTGGCCGTCCCACTGTCGACAATCAGCAACGGCCCACCGTGGGATATAAACGCCCCCACTGCGTTGACCAGCCGGTCCGCGCCCACTTCACGCGGATTGTCCATATGCACCTCGACACCAAGCTCGACATTTTCGCCGATGACTTTCGGGTCGATATTGAAGTAGCGGCGGCTCAGGTTGCGCAGGTTGAACAGCGATTGCGGCACCACGGTTGAGATGATGCAGCCGCTAATGTCGGAGGGCTGCAACTGCTGCATTCGCATAAGCTCGGCGAGCCAGACGATATACTCATCCGCTGTGCGGCCTGTGGCTGTGGCAGTGCGCCACTGGGCGCGCCACTCGTTGCCGTCGTGCACGCCAAACACGGTGTTGGTGTTGCCGGTATCAATGGTGAGAAGCATCGCGTTACCTTAGCTGGTCTGCACTCTGACTGGCGGGAAAAAAACGTCGCCCGCTGTAATGGTGCGGACTGTATCACGGCTGCGCACCACAAGCGCGCCATCGTCGTCAAGGCTCACAAACTCGCCCTCAATGGTCTCGTCATGCAGGCGTACGGTGATGGCACCGCCGATGGCACGGGCACGCTCAAGCCAGGCACTGCGGATATCAGCGAAACCCGCGCCCTTGTTCCATTGATTCAGGCGGGTTGCAAACGCTGTTGCGACCAGTGTCAGCAGGCGGAGCGGCTCAACGGCAATGGCATGGGCCGCGAGACTGGTCGCGGGATAGGGCGTATTGTCAGGTGCGCACGCAATGTTGATGCCGATGCCGATGGCAAGCAACGGGTCTGTGTCTTCATGGCCTGGCCCGCGCGGCGCTGACTCGATGAGAATGCCACTGACTTTTGCGCCCTCGATCAGCACGTCGTTGGGCCATTTGAGGTCAGCCCCGTGAATGCCCGCAGCGGTAACCGCGTCATGCACCGCAAGGGCTGTAACAAAGGATAGCTGGGCGGCTTTGGGCATCGGGCAGCCGGGGGCCAGCAGGAGCGTGCAAAAAAGGTTGCCGGGTTCCGACATCCACGCCCTGCCCCTGCGACCCCGGCCTGCCGTCTGGGTGTCAGCGCATATCCACGCGGGGCCAACGGCACCTGCGCGCGCCAGACGTCGGGCTTCCTCGTTGGTTGAATCAATCTGCGCATGATGATGCAGGGCAATGCCTGTCGGCCAGCCGTCCGGCAGGCGGGTGCTCATGGTCAGAACAGCGAACTTGCAGCAAAGGCCGCGCCGTCCACCACCGGAGATGGGTAGAGGAAGAACAGCAGTACGAAGATGCTGGAGATGGCGAGCACCAGGCGCACGTCGCTGGCGATGGGATGATCGAACGGTGCGGCGGGTTCGTCAAAATACATCACCTTGATGACCCGCAGGTAATAGAAGGCACCCACAACGCTTGCCAGCACGCCGATGACGGCGAGTACATACAGCCCGGCCTCAATGGCCGCGAGGAACACGTAGTATTTGGCAAAAAAGCCAGCCAGCGGCGGAATGCCTGCCAGCGAGAACATCAGCATGGCCATGACGAAGGCCAGAATAGGCTGGTTGCGCGACAGGCCCGCCAGATCGTCAATGCTTTCCACAGCGCCCTCGGGGCGGCGCATGGCCAGAATGCAGGCAAATGTACCCACCGTCATGGCGAGGTAGATGGCGAGATAGACCAACACACCCTGCACGCCCTGCTCAGTACCGGCTGACAGGCCAATGAGAATGAAACCGATATGGCCGATGGACGAATACGCCATCAGTCGTTTGATGTTGTTCTGGCCAATGGCGGCGAATGCACCCAGCAATGTGGAGGCAACCGCCATGAAGAAAATAATCTGCTGCCATTCGGCCAGTGCACCGGGAAACGCTTCCATCAGCACACGCACGGTCATGGCAACGGCAGCGACTTTTGGCGCGGCAGCCAGAAATGCCGTGGCGGGCGTGGGCGCGCCTTCATAGACATCCGGCGTCCACATGTGGAACGGCACAGCGGACATCTTGAAGGCCAGACCGGCCATGAAGAACACAAGGCCGACGATGACGCCAAGGGACGCATCTTCGGTTATCGCTGTGCCAAGTCCCGCATAAGTGACGGTACCGGCAAAGCCGTAAATCAGGCTCGCGCCGTAAAGCAACATGCCCGACGACAAGGCACCGAGGACAAAGTATTTGAGACCTGCTTCCGACGACCTCAGGCTGTCGCGCTTGAACGCGGCCACCACGTAGAGCGCGAGGCTTTGCAGTTCGATGCCAACATACAGCGCAATCAGGCCGTTGGCAGACACCATCATGAACATGCCCAGCGTGGCGAGGACCAGCAGCACGGGATATTCAAAGCGGTTGAGATTATCGGAGCGCATGGACGATACGCCCATGAACATGGTGGCCGCAGCACCAATGAGAATGAGTATCTTCACAAAGCGCGCGAACGGGTCTGCGATGAAGCTGCCGTTGAATGTGACGGCAGTTTCAGCAGGGGCCATCAGCACGGCTGCGCCGGTGATGATAAACAAAACGAGCGCGCCGGCGGCGACGGGGCCTGCGTCGTCATCCTTGCGGAACACACCGAACATCAGCAGCGCCATGGCACCAATGGCGAGGATGATCTCCGGCAGAGCGGGGGCGAGGTCAGGCATCATTGAAGCGGTTTCCATCTTGTTCCCTGCCCCCTAGTTCAGGCCCGCGACCGAGGCGGAAGCCCCGGCGGCATGGTGGGCCTCAATGGCCGCGTTGGCATTGGTGAGCAGGTTCTCAACCGATACAGCGGTAACATCAAGGATGGGAGACGGGTAAACGCCGAAGAAGATGACCAGTGCAATCAACGGCACAAGTGTCGCGATCTCGCGGCGGTTGGCGTCAGCTATATTTTTTAGGTTGTCTTTTTCAAGCTCGCCAAAGATGACACGCCAGTAAAGATACAGCGCGTAGGCGGCAGACAGAATGACGCCGGTTGTGGCCAGAATGGCAACCCATGTGTTGACGGCGAACACGCCCATGATGGTGAGAAATTCACCAACAAAACCACTGGTGCCCGGCAGTGCCACATTGGCCATGGTGAACAGCATGAATGCCACGGCGTAAAACGGCATACGCTGCACAAGGCCGCCATAGGCCGAAATCTCGCGGGTATGCAGCCGGTCGTAGATCACACCAACACACAGGAACAGCGCACCGGAAATAAACCCGTGGCTGATCATCTGGAAGATGCCGCCCTGCACACCCTGCATGTTGATGGCAAAAATGCCCATGGTCACGAAGCCCATATGGGCGACGGATGAGTAGGCAATGAGTTTCTTGATGTCGGTCTGCGCCAGCGCCACCAGTGATGTGTAGATGATGGCAACAACCGAGAGCACGAACACCATCGGCGCGAACATGTCGGAGGCGATGGGGAACATCGGCAGCGAGAACCGCAGGAAGCCATAGCCGCCCATCTTGAGCAGAATGCCGGCCAGAATGACCGAGCCGGCAGTAGGTGCCTGCACGTGGGCATCCGGCAGCCAGGTGTGCACCGGCCACATGGGCATCTTGACGGCAAAGCTGGCGAAGAAGGCGAGCCACAGCCAGGTCTGGATGTCGGCGCCGAACTGATATGTCAGCAGGGTCGGGATGTCGGTTGTGCCCGCCGTCCAGTACATGGCCATGATGGCCAGCAGCATCAGCACGGAGCCCAGCAGCGTATAGAGGAAGAACTTGAAGCTGGCATACACGCGCTGCGCCCCGCCCCACACACCAATGATGAGGAACATGGGAATGAGCGCTGCTTCAAAGAACAGGTAAAACAACACAAGATCGAGCGCACAGAACACGCCGATCATCAGCGTTTCCAGAATAAGAAACGCGATCATGTATTCCTTCACGCGCGTCTTGATGCTTGTCCAGCTCGCCAGAATACACGCGGGCATCAGCAGCGTCGTGAGGATGATGAACAGCATCGAAATGCCGTCCACACCCAGATGATAGGACGCAACGCCGCCCAGCCAGTCGTGCTTTTCAACGAACTGGAAGTCGGCGGTGGTGTAATCGAAATTGGTCCACAGCAGCAGCGAAATGGCGAAGGTGATTGCCGTGGTCCACAGCGCCACGTAGCGGGCGTTGCGCGCCACCACTTCTTCGTCACCCCGGATAACCAGAATGAACAGCGCACCAAGCACCGGCAAAAACGTGACGAGGGAAAGGATCGGCCAGTCAATCATGGCTTAGTTGGCCCCCGTCAGCGTGTAGTAGGTGATGAAGGCGGCCACGCCGATGAGCATGGCGAAGGCGTAGTGATAGACGAAACCCGTTTGCAGCTTCACCACGTTGCGGGTGATGTCGAGCACGCGCGCGGCAATGCCGTTGGGGCCAAAGCCATCAATGATGTAGCCGTCGCCGCCCTTCCACAGCACGCGGCCAAGCCACATGGCGGGGCGCACGAAAATCAGATTGTACAGCTCGTCGAAGTACCACTTGTTGAGCAGGAACTGATACAGCGGCTGCTGCTCGCGCGCGAGCGTTTTGGGAATGTCGGGCCGGGCTATGTAGAACAGCCACGCGGTCGCAAAGCCGATAACCATCATCACGAACGGTGACCAGACCACCCAGGCGGGCGCGTCGTGGAAAGTATTGATGAGGTCGTTGGCCGGGCCAGTGAAAATTGCCCCATTCCAGAACGTTGCCTGATCGTGGCCGACGAAAAACTCCTTGAACGGAAAGCCTGCGAGCACGGTGCCTGCTGACAACACAATCAACGGAACAAGCATCACCCACGGGCTTTCGTGCACATGGCTGATGACCTCGTTTGAAGCGCGGCTTTCGCCGTGGAACGTCATGAAGATGAGACGCCAGGAATAAAAGCTGGTCATCAGGGCCGCGACCACTGTCATAGCGAAGGCATACCCCGCGAGACCGGAGTCGGCCATGTAGGCAGCTTCGATAATCGCGTCCTTGGAATAGTACCCTGCGAGATACGGGAACCCGGTCAGGCCAAGCGTGCCGATAATCATCATGAACCACGTGCCGGGGATCATTTTGTACAGGCCGCCCATCTTGCGCATGTCCTGCTCGTTGGACACGGCATGGATGACAGAGCCTGCACCCAGGAACAGCAGTGCCTTGAAGAACGCGTGCGTGAACAGGTGGAAGATCGCCATCTGATAGCCGCCCAGCCCCAGCGCCACAAACATGTAGCCAAGCTGAGAGCAGGTGGAGTACGCGATCACGCGCTTGATGTCGTTCTGCACAAGCCCGACTGTTGCGGCAAAGAATGCTGTTGTTGCGCCTACCAGCGTGACAACCCACAGCGCGTCCGGTGCAAACTCAAACATGGGCGACGTGCGTGCGACGAGGAACACGCCAGCCGTCACCATGGTGGCGGCGTGGATGAGCGCGGACACAGGCGTCGGGCCTTCCATCGCGTCCGGCAGCCAGGTGTGCAGCAGGAACTGGGCTGACTTGCCCATGGCACCCATGAACAGCAGCAGGCAGATGGTGGTCATCACATCAAGCTGCATTCCCGCAAACGTGAAGGTCTGGCCGGCAATTTCCGGCACCATGGCAAACACGGTGTCGAACTCCAGCGAGCCGAACACCAGGAAGATGCCTGCAAGACCCAAAATGAGGCCGAAGTCGCCAACGCGGTTGACCACAAACGCTTTCATGGCGGCCGCATTGGCGGAGGGCTTTTTGTACCAGAAGCCGATGAGCAAATAGGATGCGAGGCCCACGCCTTCCCAGCCGAAGAACAACTGGACGAAGTTATCGGCCGTAATCAGCATCAGCATGGCGAAGGTGAACAGCGACAGATACGCAAAGAACCGCGCACGGTGCGGATCGTGGCTCATGTAGCCGATGGAATAAACGTGGACGAGAGACGACACCCACGTCACCACCACCAGCATGACGGCGGTCAGCGTGTCGATGCGAATGGACCAGTCCACTTCAAGAGCGCCTGAATCAATCCACCGCAGAATATACACCTTGCCGGTGTAGCCGCCGAAGCCCACGTCAATCAGGGCAATGGCCGACAGCAAGGCTGCAACCAGCAGCAGCGCCGTGGTGACAATTTCAGCACCGCGATGGCCGATGATGCGGCCGCCGAGGCCCGCGATCAGCGCGCCGATGAGCGGTAAAAACAGAATGGCTGAATACATGAGTGTGTGCCCCTAACCCTTCATGAGGCTGACATCCTCAACCGCGATGGAGCCGCGGTTTCGGAAGTACACAACCAGGATGGCAAGACCGATGGCCGCTTCGGCGGCGGCTACCGTGAGCACGATCATTGCGAAGATCTGCCCCACCATGTCGCCCAGCGTGGTGGAAAAAGCCACCAGGTTGATGTTGACGGCGAGCAGCATCAACTCGATCGACATCAGGATGATGATGATGTTCTTGCGGTTCAAGAAGATGCCGAAGATGCCCAGCGTAAACAGCAGGGCAGCGACGGTAAGATAATGGCCAAGGCCGATTGCGATCATGTGCCTTGCTCCCTCAAATGCCCTGGCCGGGTTTGACGTTTTTCAGTTCAACGGCCTGTTCGCGGGTGCGTGCCACCTGGGCTGCAATGTTCTGCCGCTTGACGCCGGGCTTGTGGCGAAGCGTCAGCACAATGGCGCCGATCATGGCGATGAGCAGGATCATGCCGGAGGCCTGGAAGTAATAGACATAATCCGTATAGAGAATACGGCCAATGGCTTCCGTGTTGGTCACCTCGGTCATGGCAGGCGTGGGCGCAGCAACAAGGGATGCGGCTTCCGGCGCAATGGCCCAGACGCCGACGACCAGCAACAGTTCCAGCAGCAGGATGAAGCCGATCAGCGCACCAAACGGCATGTACTGCAAGAAGCCTTCGCGCAGCTCTGCAAAGTCCACGTCCAGCATCATCACCACAAACAGGAACAGCACGGCGACGGCACCCACATAGACGATGACCAGAATCATCGCCAGAAACTCAGCGCCCATGAGCACGAACAGGCCCGCGGCGTTGAAGAACACGAGAATAAGAAACAGCACGGAGTGAACAGGATTGCGTGCGGCGATGACCATCGCAGCCGACGCCACGGCAATGCCGGCGAAGACGTAAAACGCAATCGTTGCAACGATCATTGTGTGAGCCCCCCGGCCCGGAAAGTGTTTTGCAGGCTTCTTGTGCGGCCTGCGATTAAAATATGCGGGCTGCGTCCGTGCCGCTTTTAGCGGTAGGGCGCGTCCAGTTCCATGTTTTTGGCGATCTCGCGTTCCCAGCGGTCGCCATTGCTCAAAAGTTTGTCCTTGTCGTACATCAGTTCTTCACGGGTCTCGGTGGCGAACTCAAAGTTCGGGCCTTCGACAATGGCGTCCACCGGGCAGGCTTCCTGACAAAAGCCGCAATAGATGCACTTCACCATGTCGATGTCATAGCGCGTGGTGCGACGGGTGCCGTCATTGCCGCGTGGCTCGGCCTCAATGGTGATCGCCTGCGCGGGGCAAATGGCTTCGCACAGCTTGCAGGCAATGCAGCGCTCTTCGCCATTTGGGTAACGGCGCAGCGCGTGCTCACCCCTGAAGCGCGGGCTGATCGGCCCTTTTTCAAACGGGTAGTTCAGCGTCGGCTTGGGTTTCAGCATGTAGCGAAACGCCAGAAAAAAGCTCGACACAAACTCTGTGAGGAACAGCGAACGGGCAGATTGATCAAGCCAGGCCATGATGTCTCTCCCTTATGCCGGCAACAGGTCGAAGGCAACGAGTACGCCTGCCGTCGCCACCAGATAAAACAGCGACAAGGGCAGAAACACTTTCCAGCCAAGGCGCATCAACTGGTCGTAGCGATACCGCGGCACCATTGCCTTCACCATTGCAAAAATGAAGAACAGGAAAATCACCTTGATCCAGAACCAGAAGAAGCCCGGTATCCAGGTGAACGGAGCTATGTCTGCCGGTGGCAGCCACCCACCCAGAAACAGGATGGTAATCATGGCGCACATCAGCAGGATCGCCACATATTCGGCGAGGAACAGCAGCATGTAAGGCGTGGACGAATACTCGGTGGCAAACCCCGCCACCAGTTCAGCTTCGGCTTCGGGCAGGTCAAACGGCGGACGGTTGGTTTCGGCCAGCGCTGAAATAAAGAAGATGACGAACATCGGGAACAGCGGAATGAAATACCAGTTCAGCATCCCGTAGTTGCCATCCTGCGCGCGCACAATCTCTGACAGGTTCAGCGAGCCCGCCACCAGCAGCACTGTGACGATCACAAACCCAAGCGACACTTCGTAGGACACCATCTGCGCCGCTGAACGCAGCGCGCCCATAAACGGGTATTTAGAGTTTGACGCCCAGCCCGCCATGATGATGCCGTACACACCCAATGACGAAATGGCGAACACAAACAAGATGCCGACATTTATGTCGGCAAGCGCCCAGCCGTCCGCCATGGGAATGACCGACCACGCCGTGAGCGCCAGCACGGCCGCCACAATGGGGGCAAGCACGAACACGCCCTTGTTGGCGCCGGACGGAATGACAAACTCCTTGAAGACGAACTTCAAAAAGTCGGCGAAGGTTTGCAGCACGCCGAATGGCCCAACCACGTTGGGGCCACGGCGCAGGGCAACAGCGGCCCACACCTTACGGTCCGCATACAGAAGAAACGCGATCAGCACGAGCAGGCCGACGATGGTCAGCAACGTCTGGCCGATAATGATGGCGCCGGTCATACCGTATTCTGAAAGGAACTCAGCCATGGGTGCCTGTTCCTTCGTCGGTCGCGGCAACGCGGTGGGTGGCGGCCAGCGACAAGTCAGCCATGGTTTTGCTGGCGCGGGCAATCGGGTTGCTCAGGAAGAAATCTGCGATGGCAGGTTCAAACGGTGCTGAGTCCATGTTGCCGGCAGCCGGGCGCGGCACATCGCCTGCCTCAACCTGGCCGATGCGCATGAGATGCGGCGCGTCTTCATACATGGCGGCGCGTAGGTCTGCCAGATTGTCGTAGGGCAGTGTTTTGCCAAGCACGTCAGACAGCGCGCGCAAAATGGACCAGTCCTCGCGGGCATCCCCCGGCGGGAACGTGGCGCGGCGACCAAGCTGGGCACGGCCTTCGGTGTTGACCCATGTGGCTGATTTTTCAGTGTAAGCAGCACCGGGCAGAATAACGTCGGCGCGGTGTGCGCCCCGGTCGCCGTGACTGCCCTGATAAATCACAAAGGCATCGCCATACTGCGTGCCGTCGATTTCGTCAGCACCCAAAAGATAAACAACTTTGACGTCGCCGGAGCGCGCAGCATCCAGAATGGCTGTGGTGTCACGCCCGCTTTCGCCGGGCACAAACCCAAGGTCGAGACCTGCCACACGGGCAGCGGCGGTGTGCAGCACGTTGAAGCCGTTCCATTCGTCGCTCAAAGCACCAACGCTCCCCGCCAGCGAAATAGCTGCGGCGAGCACGGCAGCACCGTCAGCGCGGGTGAGCGCACCCTGCCCGACAATAATCATCGGGCGTTTGGCGTCCTGCAGAACCTGCGCAAACGAATGAATGCCGTGGGTGCCGGACACAACTTCGTTGAGCGTATCAGGCCCAGCCCCAAGCTGCGTGACGGGATAGGTCAGATCAAACGGCTGGCCGATATTGGCAACCGGCAGACCCGTTTCACGCCAGCGGCGGCGGATGCGGGCGTTGAGCACGGGGGCTTCCGTGCGCGGGTTGGAGCCGATGAGCAAAATGGCGTCGGCTTCATCAATGCCGGCAATGCCGGAATTGAAGATGTAGCCACCGCGCGCGCCAGCTTCCAGCTTTGTGCCGTCCTGTCGGCAGTCAATGCTGGTGCTGCCAACAGCCATTGCCAGATCCTTGAGGGCCTTCATGCTTTCAGCGCACGCCATATCACCGGCGAGGGCGGCAAACTGTGTGCCGTCGAGGCCGTCCATCTTTTCAGCGATGGCGGCGAACGCCTCATTCCAGGTTGCAGGCTGCAGCTTGCCGTCGCGGCGCACATAGGGCTGGTCCAGACGCTGGCGGCCAAGGCCGTCCCACACAAAGCGTGTCTTGTCGGAAATCCACTCTTCGTTGATGTCGTCGGCGTTGCGCGGAATGATCCGCATCACGGCCTTGCCGCGCGAATCCACCCGAATGTTGCTGCCAAGCGCGTCCATCACGTCGATGGTTTCAGTCTTCTTGAGTTCCCAAGGGCGCGCCTGAAACGCATAGGGCCGCGAAGTGAGCGCACCGACGGGGCACAGGTCAATCACGTTGCCCTGCAACTCGGACGACATGGCTTCTTCAAGATATGTCGTGATTTCCATGTCTTCGCCGCGGCCGATTGCACCAAGCTCCGGCACGCCTGCCACCTCTGTGGCAAAGCGGATGCAGCGCGTGCAGTGGATGCAACGGGTCATGATGGTCTTGACCAGCGGGCCGATATACTTGTCCTCGACGGCGCGCTTGTTTTCCGCGTAGCGCGAGCCATCAGTGCCATAGGCCATGGCCTGGTCCTGCAGGTCGCACTCGCCGCCCTGGTCGCAGATCGGGCAATCCAGCGGGTGGTTGATGAGCAGAAACTCCATCACCCCTTCGCGCGCCTCTTTCACCATTTTGGTGTTGGTGAACAGTTCCGGCGGCTGGCCTTCGGGGCCGGGGCGCAGGTCCTTGACGTTTTGCGCGCACGAGGCAACCGGCTTGGGCGGGCCACCCTTCACTTCAATGAGGCACATGCGACAGTTGCCGGCGACTGACAGACGCTCGTGATAGCAAAAGCGCGGGATTTCCTTGCCCGCTTCCTCACACGCCTGCAGCAGCGTGAGATCGCTATCAACCTCAACTTCCTGGCCGTCAACCTTGATGGTGCGCAGTTCGCCCATGCTCGTGATCCGTATCCTGACTATTCTGCCGCAACCGCAGGCGCGCCGGACTGGCGGGCCTTGCGGGCAGCAATGCGTGCTTCAAACTCCGGGCGGAAGTGGCGGATGACGCCCTGCACCGGCCATGCGGCGGCATCGCCCAGCGCACAGATGGTGTGACCTTCCACCTGTTTGGTAACTTTCAGCAGCGTGTCGATTTCCTCGACTTCCGCTTCGCCCCTGGCCATGCGCTCCATCACCCGCCACATCCAGCCGGTGCCCTCGCGGCACGGCGTGCACTGGCCGCAGCTTTCGTGCTTGTAGAAGTAGGATAGCCGCGCAATGGCCTTGATGATGTCGGTGGATTTATCCATGACGATGACGGCTGCGGTGCCAAGGCCCGACTGCACGTCTTTCAGCGCGTCAAAGTCCATCAGCACCGTGTCGCAAATGTCCTTGGGGATCAGCGGCACAGACGAGCCGCCGGGAATGACGGCCAGCAGGTTATCCCAACCGCCGCGCACACCGCCGGCGTGACGCTCGATCAGCTCTTTCAGCGGGATCGACATTTCTTCTTCGACGTTGCAAGGGTTGTTGACATGGCCGGAGATGGAAAACACTTTTGTGCCGGTGTTGCCGGGGCGGCCAAAGCCCGCGAACCAGTCCGCGCCACGGCGCAAAATGGTAGGCGCAACAGCAATGCTCTCCACGTTGTTGACCGTGGTGGGGTTGCCGTAAAGGCCTACATTCGCCGGGAATGGCGGCTTGAGGCGCGGCATGCCCTTTTTGCCTTCGAGGCTTTCCAGCAGCGCTGTTTCCTCACCGCAGATATACGCGCCCGCGCCGTGATGCACGATCACGTCAAACGGATAGCCTGAGCCACACGCATCCGGGCCGATCAGCCCGGCGTCATAGGCTTCGTCAACGGCGGCCTGCAGACGGTCCCGCTCGAAAATATATTCGCCGCGCAGATAAATGTAGGCGTGGTTTGCGCCCATGGCGAAACCCGCGACCAGACAGCCCTCAATGAGCTTATGCGGGTCGTGCCGCATCATCTCTCGGTCCTTGCAGGTGCCCGGTTCGGACTCGTCCGCATTCACTACCAGATAGTGCGGGCGACCATCGCTTTCCTTGGGCATGAACGACCATTTAAGGCCGGTGGGGAAGCCAGCCCCGCCGCGCCCGCGCAGGCCGGATTTCTTGATTTCTTCCACAATCCAGTCGCGGCCCTTGGCCAGCAACTCCTTGGTGCCGTCCCAGTCGCCGCGCTTGCGGGCGGCGTCAAGGTTCCAGCTTTCAAAGCCGTAGAGATTTGTGAAGATGCGATCTTTGTCAGCGAGCATCGACCTAGGCCTCCCCGCCGGTTGTTTGAGCGATGTGCGGGATTTCGCGCAGCGTTGTCGGGCCGCCGACCGGCGCGGATGTTTGACGATCCACCTGCGGGCCGACCTTTACCTCGCGCCCGGCCGCCAGATCATCCAGCAGTTTTGCGAAGTTTTCCGCCGTCAGGTCTTCATAGTAGTCGTCATTTATCTGAACCATGGGTGCGTTGGCGCAGGCACCCAGGCACTCAACTTCAAGCCATGAGAAATTGCCGTCAGCTGAGACGGTGCTCTGCTCGCCGATCTTCTCACGGCACACGGCCTTGATGTCGTCGGAGCCGCGCAGCCAGCACGGCGTGGTGCCGCAAAGCTGCACGAAGAACTTACCCACCGGCGAGAGGTTGAACATCGTGTAGAACGTCGCCACTTCCAGCGCCCGGATGTAGGGCATGTCGAGCATTTCAGCGACATAGCGGATGGCGGGTTCGGGCAACCAGTAGTCGTG
Organism: Pyruvatibacter sp.; assembly: GCF_040219635.1. Taxonomy (NCBI): domain Bacteria; kingdom Pseudomonadati; phylum Pseudomonadota; class Alphaproteobacteria; order Hyphomicrobiales; family Parvibaculaceae; genus Pyruvatibacter; species Pyruvatibacter sp. The sequence goes on along the minus strand of NZ_JAVJSC010000001.1, from coordinate 138,499 downwards.
CTGCTTTTGCGCCTGCCACAACAGCGGAATGATTGCCGAGGCCTGACGGCCTTGCGGGTACTTCGCTATCTGACCCTTGGCCCACTCCAGATTTTCAGGAGTGAACTCAAAGCTCTCTGGCTGGTTTTCATCCAGACGCCGGACGCTCATCGGTCCACCTCGCCAAATACAATATCAAGAGAGCCCAGAATGGCGCCAACGTCCGCCAGCATGTGGCCCTTACAAATATGATCCATCGCGTGCAGATGCGAAAAGCCCGGTGCGCGCAGCTTGCAGCGATACGGTTTGTTGGAACCGTCCGACACCAGATAGACGCCAAACTCACCCTTGGGTGCTTCTACAGATGAATACACTTCACCGGCGGGCACGTGATAGCCCTCGGTGTAGAGCTTGAAGTGGTGGATGAGCGCCTCCATGGAGCGCTTCATCTCGCCGCGCTTGGGTGGCACGATCTTGCCATCGGTGGACGAGACCGGCCCCTGCCCTTCCGCACTGCGCAGCTTTTCAATGCACTGCTTCATGATGCGGATGGACTGGTGGCACTCTTCAACGCGGCACAGATAGCGGTCGTAGCAATCACCGTTCTTGCCAACCGGCACATCGAACTCAAGCTCGTTGTAACACTCATAGGGCTGCGAGCGGCGCAGATCCCACGCCATGCCGGAGCCGCGCACCATCACGCCGGAGAAACCCCAGGCCAGCGCTTCTTCGCGGCTGACAACGCCAATGTCCACGTTGCGCTGCTTGAAGATGCGGTTGTCGGTGAGCAGACCTTCGATGTCGTTCATCACCTGCGGGAACTCGTCGCAGAAGGTCATGATGTCATCAAGCAGGGCGTTGGGCAGATCCTGGTGCACACCGCCGGGGCGGAAATAGGCTGCGTGCATACGGCTGCCAGACGCGCGCTCGTAAAACACCATCAGCTTTTCGCGCTCTTCAAAGCCCCAGACAGGCGGCGTCATCGCGCCCACGTCCAGCGCCTGGGTGGTGATGTTGAGAATGTGCGACAGCAGACGGCCGATCTCGCAATACAGCACCCGAATGAGCTGGCCGCGCTTTGGCACCGTGATGCCGTGCAGGCGTTCAACGGCCAGAGAAAAAGCGTGCTCCTGGTTCATCGGTGCCACATAGTCGAGGCGATCAAGGTAGGGCACGGCCTGCAGATAGGTCTTCTGCTCCATCAGCTTTTCGGTGCCGCGATGCAGCAGGCCGATATGCGGATCCACACGCTCAACGACTTCGCCGTCAAGCTCAAGAACCAGCCGCAGCACGCCGTGAGCGGCCGGGTGCTGGGGACCAAAGTTGATGGTCAGGTTGTCGGTCTTTTCGGCACCGTCTTCAGCGGTGGCCAGGTCAACGGGAGCGATGGTCATTTGGGCTGCTCCGCTTTTTCATCGCCGGGAAGCACATATTCAGCGCCTTCCCACGGGCTCATGTAATCAAAGCTGCGGAACTCCTGCATCAGCTTCACAGGTTCGTACACAACCTTTTTTTGTTCATCGTCGTAGCGCACTTCATAGTAGCCCGTCAGCGGGAAGTCCTTGCGCAGCGGGTGGCCCTCAAAGCCGTAGTCTGTCAACAGACGGCGCAGGTCCGGGTGGCCGGCGAACTGCACGCCGTACATGTCCCAGATTTCGCGTTCCTGCCAGTTGGCGACGGGGTAAACCGACACCACACTTGGTACCAGCGTTTCCTCGTCGGCTTCAATCTTGATGCGGATGCGGTGGTTCATGGTCATGGACAGCAGGTGATAGACCACATCAAACCGGCGTGTGCGTGACGGGTAGTCAACGCCGGTCATGTCAATCATCGTTGTGAACTCGCAACCGGCGTCGTCGCGCAGAAACTTCAGCACCCGGACGATGTCACCGGCGGGCACGCTGATTTCAAGCTCGCCGAACGCAATGCGCTGACGCTCAAGCGTATCGCCAAGACCCAAAGCAATATGCTCCGACAGTTCTTGGAGGGCTTCTGCGTCCGGGGTCACGTCAATGGCAGACATGCATTCAGGTCCAACTGGTCTTGTTTCAGGGATGCATCAGATGACACACCGAAGTTACGGGCGGTTCAGCGCTCGATTGTGCTGGTACGGCGGATTTTCTTTTGCAGTTGAAGCACGCCATACAGCAGCGCCTCAGCGGAGGGCGGGCAGCCGGGCACATATACATCCACCGGCACAATTCGGTCACAGCCGCGCACGACTGAATAGGAATAGTGGTAGTAGCCGCCGCCATTGGCACACGAGCCCATGGAGATGACGTAACGCGGCTCCGGCATCTGGTCATAGACCTTGCGCAGGGCCGGGGCCATCTTGTTGGTGAGCGTGCCCGCCACAATCATCACGTCGGAATGACGGGGGCTGCCGCGCGGCGCAAAGCCGAAGCGCTCAACGTCGTAGCGCGGCATGGAGACCTGCATCATTTCAACGGCGCAGCAGGCCAGACCAAATGTCATCCACATGAGTGAGCCGGTGCGGCCCCAGGCGATCAGGTCCTCAAGACTGGTGACGACAAAGCCCTTGTCGTCCATCTCTTCGGTGATCTGGCGAACCAGCGGGTCATTGTCGGCGTCAGATGGCTGCGGCGCGCGGGCCAGATAGCCGGTCCTGGGGTCAATCAGACCTTGCGACCCCTCAGGCACCAGCACACCGTCTTTGCTTTCTATTCCCATTCCAGCGCGCCCTTCTTCCACTCATAGACAAAGCCGATGGTGAGGATACCGAGAAACACCATCATTGACCAAAAACCGAACAGCCCGATCTCACCCAGAGAAATAGCCCAGGGAAACAGGAAGGCCACTTCCAGATCGAAGATGATGAACAGAATCGCCACCAGATAGAACCGCACATCGAACTTCATGCGCGCATCGTCAAACGCATTGAAGCCGCACTCATAGGCCGACAGTTTTTCCGGGTCCGGGTTGGAGGGGGCGACGATCATCGGGGCGACGAGAAACGCCGTTACCAGAACGATCGATACGCCGAGGAAAATAATGATCGGCAGATAGTTGGCTAGCAGGTCGGGCATGGTTGCAGGTCGCGCCTCAGCTTGATCGGCTTCTTACAAGGGGTGCCTAGCCCGGCAGACATGCGGACTTCAAGACAGCGATACAGCGATTCAGTGCCGCACCCAAGAGTGGCGACACTATATCGACGCGGTGCAGCATTTCAACGCGAACCAGTATCGGAAATGCCTGCTTTTTCGCATGGCGGCACGGCATATCGCGCATGGTTGCGAGCTTCTCGCAACTGACATGGATTTGCCGCATAAAAACAGACGCAGCGAAGGGTTATGCCGAGGGGCGTGCAGAGAGGTTTTGCAAAGGCCCGAAGGGCGGTCATGCGGGTGGCCACTTTTGCCTGCGCAAGGGCAGAAAAAGTGGCGGGAGTGACGGGACTCGAACCCGCGACCTCCGGCGTGACAGGCCGGCACTCTAACCAACTGAGCTACACCCCCGCATGAGGGCTTCGCGCGGGGCCAAAAGCGCCCGTGCGAGCGGCGTGTCTAGGGCACTCTGACCGGCGGTGTCAAGCGCTCTGAGCGGTAGATACCGGGGATAAATCGGAGGCAGCGGTTTGCGCCTCTTCGGGAGCGTGTTTTTTGGCAACCGCATGAAGCGCCAGCGCCAGTGATTTCACTTCAATGGGCTTGGGCACGAAGTCGGTCATGCCGGCTTTCAGGTAGTCGTCGCGTGTGCCGCGCATGGCGTGGGCGGTGATGGCAATAATGGGTACTGCTCGCCCTGTCCCCTGCTCTTCCTCGCGAATGAGCCGGGTGGCCATAACACCGTCCATGCGCGGCATCTGAATGTCCATCAGCACTGCATCGAAGTTGCCCCGGCGCACAGCCTCTACCGCTTCAATACCATCAGTCACCACCTCGAACGTACAGCCAAGGCGCGACACCATGGCGGTGATCACGCGCTGGTTGACGGCATTGTCTTCGGCAATCAGCACATGCAAGGAGCGGTTAGTCTCTTCGCAGACGGAATCCGCAGTCTTCGTCGGCATTTCGTCGGCGTCGGTAATGGCATCCGGAGAAACGGCATCAAGCGTAAACCAGAACCGGCTGCCCTGACCCGGCGCGCTTTCAACGCCGATTGTGCCGCCCATGCGTTCAACAAGCTGCTTGCAAATGGCAAGGCCAAGACCAGTGCCGCCGTAGGTTTCTGCGGTGCGATTGCTGCCCTGAGCATATGGCTGAAACAGCTTTTGCTGCATCTCAGGTGCGATGCCAATGCCGGTGTCGGCGATGCAATAGCGCAGACGTCGCTTGCTGGGCGCGGCAATTCCCTCAGCCTCAATAACTTCGGCACTCACGCGGATGGACCCTGCGGAGGTGAACTTGACGGCATTGCCGACGAGGTTGGTCAACACCTGCCGAAGCCGTGCCTGATCGGCCACCAGGGTTTCGGGAAGGTTATCCGCAGCATCGAAGAACAGATCAACATTGCGCTTGGCGGCGGAAGGCGCGAACAGGTCCACCACGCTTTGTACATGGCGCACGGGGTCGAACGCCACCGGGTTAAGTTCAAGCCGGTCGGCGTCGAGTTTCGACAGGTCGAGCAAGTCATCGAGGATGGCCAGCAGGCTGCGGGCACTTTCAGCAGCGGTTTCCACCAGCGGCTGCTGGTCTGCATCAAGTTGCGCGTTCGCCAACAAGTCGAGCATACCAAGCACACCGTTGAGGGGTGTGCGCAGTTCATGGCTGGCGGTGGCGATAAACTTCGATTTGGCGTCGCTTGCCGCCAGCGCATCAGCACGTGCCTTGCGCATACGGCTTTCAGCTTCCTTGCGGGCGGAAATATCGCCCACCGTGCCGACGATGCGGGTGGCGTTGCCGTTGTCATCAAACGCAGCAACGGCTTTGATCTCTGTCCATATAAAACCGCCATCCGGCTGCATCAGGCGTATTTCGGCATCGCAGCGCTTGTGACCCTCAAGATGCGCAACCACCAGCGCCGAATAGGTTTCCAGATCGTCTGGATGAATAAGTGATTTGGCGCGCTCGACTGACATCAGGTTGCCCGGCTCGGACAGCCCCAAAATCTCCTTGAAGCGGTCGGAGTAAAACACTTCGTCCGAGCCATAGCGCCAGTCCCACACACCGTCGCGGGATGCCTTGACCACCAGCGACAAGCGCTCCTGGGTTATGCGGCTAGCCTGCGCGCGGTCGCGCTCATCGGTTACATCCTGAAACACCCCGAACAGGCGGCAGCTGCCGATATCGTGAGCCCCATCCACCTCGCCGCGCGCAATGACATGGCGCAGCGAGCCGTCGGCCCGCACGATGCGCAGGTCAAAATCAAACGGCGCGCCGGTTTCGATGCTGTGGGAAATGCAATCGCGCACGCGCTGGCGGTCATCGGGATGATACGCCGCCACAGCTTGGTCAATGGTGACGCCTGCCGGGTCGGGCTCCATCCCGTGGATTTCGAACACCCGGTCAGACCATACCACCTGCCCGGTCGCCACTTCGTAACGCCAGTAGCCGGTGGAGCTGATGTTCTGCACGCGGTCGAGCAGGGTCTTGTGATGCGCACTGGACTCAATGGCTGCGCGCTCGGCGGTGGTTTCAGCAAGGGTAACGCTGAGGGTGTGGGGCACACCGGGCACCGGCTTGAATGCGAGGCGAAACCGGCGGCGCGTTGGGCCGGTATGCAGTTCCAGCGCCGGTGCTCCGCCTTCAATCCGCGCCATGGAGGCAATCCAGCGGATGTTGGCCGTGGCATTTTCAAAATGATGCAACCAGCCGTCATTCAGCAGGTCTTTGCGGCGGGTGCCCAGCAGATCAGCCGCCCCCTGCGAGGCAGCCAGGCAGTTGCCGGTGCCATCAAGCAGCAACATGGGTGCAGGCAACCAGTCAATATCGGGCAGGCCCGTGTTCTGTGTGTCGGGGGCGCTGGTGGACCGGTCCGTCATGTGCCGGGGCCTTTTGATATTGGGCACGCCCGCGCGGCAACGGGCCTGTCACTCTCGCCGCAGGTTGTGATGACGGAAAGTCTGACTGATTGAGGTTAAGACGACGCTAAACGGGTGTCGGAATGGTGCACACATAGGCCGCGACCGCGGACTGGGCTTTTCGCCCTCCACCATAAACGGGAGGAGCGCAGCGAGACTGACGTGGGTGCAAAAGTGCGAAAATGGTGGGCGGTGACGGGCTCGAACCGCCGACCCTCTCGGTGTAAACGAGATGCTCTTCCAGCTGAGCTAACCGCCCCACAGGCCGCTACAGCCCACTGCGTGGCCGCGCGACACGCAGGACATACGCCAGCCGCGGCCATTCGCCAAGGGTCAGTCATGATTTTTGCGCAAAACATTCTGCGGCCGGGCAACAGCCCAGCAAAAAAGCGGGCGAAAACACGAACGGCCAGCCACCCAATAACAGGGTGTGCCGGCCGCTGTGTTGTTCCGTCGCGGTAAGGCGCGCAAACAGCGTCAGCTATTCACGGCATCCTTGAGGCCTTTGCCAGCCTTGAACTTGGGCTGCTTGGAGGCTGGAATCTGGATTTTTTCGCCGGTGCGGGGGTTACGACCCTCGCTGGCGGCGCGCTGCGACACGCTGAAGGTGCCGAACCCAACGATCCGAACCTCATCACCGCCCTGAAGGGTTTTGGTGATTTGGTCAAAAACGCTTTCGACCGCCTGGGTGGCGTCGCTCTTTGACAGGCCGGACTGGTCGGCCACTTCTGCAATCAGATCGTTCTTATTCACTTTGATGCCCCATCGCTTTGAATGTGGTGCGGTTTAGGCTTTTGAGACTAGCCCCGCGCTTCGGCCCACCCAAGGGCTTTTCCGCAGAAAACAGGGAAAAAAGATGGTGCGCCGCACCATAAACAGCGATTCACGGTGAGGGGCAAAAGAAGTCTAACGCATTGATTTTACTGATATTTCTCTGGCCGATGTTGGCTTCTCAAACTCTGACAAGAAGTCATTAAAAATCAGGCACTTAGCGGTTCATTCCACGAAAACGGGCGACGAGGCCAAAATGTCTCGCCGCCCGCGGTTTTTCGAATCAGGCCATTTGACCCAATCCAGTGGGCCTAGTGAGCGCGTATCGCGCCCTCGCCCGCACTGCCTGCACCCTGAGCAATGTTAGACAGGGCTTTTTCTTCAAGCTCCGCCGTCTCCGCATCAAGGGGTGTCACTGGCCTGATAAGCGCGTGTTTCACCACCTCGTCCATGCTGGACACCGGAATGATCTCGATCGCGTTTTTCACGTTGTCGGGGATCTCCGGCAGGTCCTTGGCGTTTTCCTCGGGGATCAGCACCGTCTTGATGCCGCCGCGAAGGGCTGCCAGCAACTTCTCCTTGAGACCACCGATGGGCAGTACACGACCGCGCAGGGTTACTTCACCCGTCATGGCAATGTCCTTGCGCACGGCAATGCCCGTCATCAGTGAGATGATGGTGGTCGCCATGCCGATGCCGGCCGACGGACCGTCCTTGGGCGTGGCGCCTTCGGGCACATGGACGTGAATGTCCTTGCGCTGGAACAGCGTCGGGCGGATGCCAAGTTCAGCGGACCGCGCCTTCACATAAGAAGACGCCGCACCGATGGATTCCTTCATCACATCGCCCAGCTTGCCGGTGGTGGTCATTTTTCCGGAACCAGGCACCATCACACCTTCGATGGTCAGCAGTTCACCGCCCACTTCCGTCCAGGCAAGGCCGGTGACGGCACCCACCTGATCTTCTTCCTCGCCCACACCGAAGCGGTATTTGGGCACACCAGCAAACTCCTCAAGGTTGTCGTCGGTGACTGACACCCTGTCCACGTCGCTGGTGAGGATGGCCTTGATCGCCTTGCGGGTGAGGCCGGCCAGTTCACGCTCAAGGTTGCGCACACCGGCTTCGCGAGTGTAGCGGCGAATGAGCGTGCGCAGGGCATCGTCGCTTATTTCCCACTCACCCTTTTTCAGACCATGCGCCTTGATCTGGCGCTCGATCAGGTGACGGCGGGCGATCTCCACCTTCTCATCCTCCGTGTACCCCGCAATACGGATGATTTCCATCCGGTCCATCAAAGGTTGCGGCATATTGAGAGTGTTTGCGGTGGTGACGAACATGACGTTCGACAGATCGTAGTCCACTTCCATGTAGTGGTCCGAGAACGTCGAGTTCTGTTCGGGGTCAAGCACCTCAAGCAGCGCCGATGCCGGGTCACCACGGAAATCCTGACCCATCTTGTCGATTTCATCGAGCAGGAACAGCGGATTTGTGGACTTGGCCTTTTTCATCGACTGGATGATCTTGCCGGGCATTGAGCCTATATATGTCCGGCGGTGGCCACGGATCTCGGATTCATCCCGCACACCGCCCAGCGACATGCGCACGAAGTCACGTCCGGTTGCTTTCGCAATGGACTTGCCAAGCGAGGTCTTGCCGACACCGGGAGGACCGACGAGGCACAGAATGGGGCCGCGCAGTTTGTTCGTGCGCTGCTGAACCGCGAGATATTCGAGGATGCGGTCCTTGACCTTTTCCAGGCCGTAGTGGTCGTCGTTGAGCACCTTCTCAGCGGCGTTGAGGTCTTTCTTGACGCGGCTCTTCTTGCCCCAGGGGATAGACAGCATCCAGTCCAGGTAGTTGCGCACCACCGTGGACTCAGCCGACATCGGGCTCATCTGCTTGAGCTTTTTCAGCTCGGCAGTGGCCTTCTCCTTGGCTTCCTTCGAGAACTTGGTCTTGCTGATGCGCTCTTCGAGTTCGGCAACGTCGTCCTTGCCGTCTTCGCCTTCGCCCAGTTCCTTCTGGATCGCCTTGAGCTGCTCGTTCAGATAGTACTCGCGCTGCGTCTTTTCCATCTGGGTTTTGACGCGCTTGCGGATTTCCTTTTCCACCTGCAAGACGCTGATCTCGCCTTCCATGAAGCCGAAGATGCGTTCCAGCCGCTCGCGGATGCTGGTGAGCTCCAGCAGTTCCTGCTTTTCAGCAATCGAGATATTGAGGTGCGACGACACAGTGTCTGCGAGTTTGGAGGCGTCCGCGATCTGGCCGACGGACACCACCACTTCCGGAGGTACTTTCTTGTTGAGCTTCACATACTCTTCAAAGTGCCCGGTGACCGAGCGCTTGAGAGCGTTGATTTCAGCTTCGCCATCAACGTCGTCATCCAGCACCGCCATGCGGGCCTGGAAGAAATCATCGTTGGGCACAAACTCGGTTACGCGCGCACGGCGCACGCCTTCGACCAGCACCTTGACGGTGCCGTCGGGCAGCTTGAGAAGCTGCAGCACTGTGGCGACAGCGCCAATCTCGTACATATCGTCCGTGGACGGATCATCATTGGACGCGTCTTTTTGCGTCAGCAGCAAAATCTGCTTGTCGTCCGCCATCACATCTTCGAGGGCACGAACGGACTTGGGGCGCCCGACAAACAGCGGCACCACCATATGGGGGAACACCACAATGTCACGCAGCGGCAGGACGGGCAGGCCTTCGGGCCGGGGCGTCACGTCCTTCACGTTGGATGACGTCGCCGGAGCGGCGGTCTCTTTTGGTGTTTCGGGACTATCAGACATACAAAGTCACCTTGAGTTGCGGACCCTCGCATGAGGCATCCTGGCGGGCTTAACGCTGCTGCTCTGCCCCCGCCAAAGATCAGGCGACGGCGGGCATCAAAACCCGGATTTCAACACGTATGAGAAGCTGCGGCCGTGCAGGACGCACCGCGCTACGCCTCTATATCTGGTGCGCCGGCGCGGGGCTTCAAGGCCAGGTGGTGTCCCGCGCGCGCTGACACAAATGTACTAGGCGCTTGCGTCTGCTTCTTCAGCCGGGCGCTCGGCATAGATGTAAAGTGGCTGAGCACGGCCTTCGACGACATCGCCGGAGATCACCACTTCTTCCACACCATCGAGGCCCGGCAACTCAAACATGGTTTCAAGCAGAATGGCCTCAAGGATGGAGCGCAGACCACGGGCACCGGTCTTGCGCTCAATGGCTTTCAGTGAAATTTCCTTGAGCGCTTCTTCGGTGAAGGTCAGGGCGGTGTCTTCCATCTCGAACAGACGCTGATACTGCTTCACCAGCGCGTTTTTGGGCTCGGTGAGGATTTGGATGAGCGCGTCGGAATCGAGGTCTTCCAGCGTTGCCAGAACCGGTACGCGGCCGACAAACTCAGGAATAAGACCAAACTTCAACAGGTCTTCGGGCTCAATGCCTTTCAGCAATTCGCCGGTCTTGCGGTCGTCTTCGGCTTCCACCTGGGCTGAAAAGCCGATGGATGTGGACTTGCCGCGCTTGCCGATGATCTTTTCAAGCCCCGCAAATGCACCACCGCATATGAACAGGATGTTGGTTGTATCAACCTGCAGGAACTCCTGCTGCGGGTGCTTGCGCCCGCCCTGAGGCGGCACGCTGGCAACGGTGCCTTCCATGATTTTCAGCAATGCCTGCTGCACACCCTCACCCGATACGTCGCGGGTGATGGACGGGTTGTCAGACTTGCGGGAAATCTTGTCCACTTCGTCGATGTAAACGATGCCGCGCTGAGCGCGTTCCACATTGTAGTCGGCAGACTGCAACAGCTTGAGAATGATGTTTTCAACATCCTCGCCCACATAGCCTGCTTCGGTCAGGGTGGTGGCATCGGCCATGGTGAACGGCACGTCCAGAATGCGTGCCAGCGTTTGTGCCAGCAGCGTCTTGCCGCAGCCCGTGGGGCCAATGAGCAAGATGTTGGATTTGGCCAGTTCCACTTCGGAGTTCTTGGAGGCGTGGCCAAGCCGCTTGTAGTGGTTGTGCACAGCCACTGCCAGCACGCGCTTGGCATGGGCCTGACCGATTACATATTCATCGAGCACTGCATTGATGTCGGCGGGCGTCGGCACACCGTCAGTGGATTTCACCAGCGAGGATTTGTTTTCCTCGCGGATGATGTCCATGCACAGTTCAACGCATTCATCACAGATGAAAACCGTTGGCCCGGCAATCAGCTTGCGCACTTCATGCTGGCTCTTTCCGCAGAACGAGCAGTAGAGAGTGTTTTTTGGATCGCTGCTGCCGCCGCCGGTGACTTTGCTCATAAAGACTTTTCCCAAGTGGCCCCGGTATCTGGGGTTCTTCCGATTTGTCTGCGCGACCAGTAGTGGCCGCTGTCTCGTTCGTTTGCGCCAAAGTGCGCCTGAAAATCCTGCAAATGCTAAGCCAGCCAATATGAACGGTCGGCAACAGGAAAAGCGGCACCGGCGAATCCCAAGGTTTCATTCGACCACGATAGACAAAGGCCGATCAACACCCGGTTAAGAACAAGGTGGAGCGGCCTTTACCTTAATCAAGGTGCACAAAATCAAGGCAGGCCTGCAAACTGACCCGAAACAGGCGGATTTTTGGGTCAGGCGGCCTTGGCTTCGTCGGCAGGATCGCCGGGTCGGCTGTCCATAACAGCGTCTATGATACCGAAATCCTTGGCAGATTCAGGTGTCATGAAGTTATCCCGCTCCAGTGCCTCCTGAACCGCGTCCATGGATTGGCCTGTGTGTTTCACGTAGATGTCATTCATCCGCTCACGCAACGCGAGCACTTCGCGGGCATGAATCTCGATATCCGACGCCTGGCCCTGAAAGCCGCCTGATGGCTGGTGAACCATGATGCGCGCATTCGGCAGCGCGAATCGCATGTCCTTTTCGCCTGCCGCGAGCAGCAAGGATCCCATGGACGCCGCCTGACCTATGCACAATGTGGAGATCTTCGGGCGAATGAACTGCATGGTGTCGTAAATCGCCATGCCGGAGGTCACGATGCCGCCGGGCGAGTTGATGTACATCGATATTTCTTTTTTCGGGTTCTCGGATTCGAGAAACAGAAGCTGCGCCGTCACCAGACTGGCCATGCCGTCTTCCACGCCGCCGGTCACGAAAATGATCCGTTCTTTCAGCAGCCGCGAGAAAATGTCGTAGGCGCGTTCGCCCCGGCTGGTCTGCTCAACCACCATCGGCACAAGGTTCATATAGGTTTCGATCGGATCGTTCATGTGGGCGTGGTCCTTGTTGCGGAGGCGGTAAGCGGAGGCAAGACGCGCGGAATCGCGATGCTGCACATTAAATAGGGTTTGCTGGCCAAACCGTAAAGGCACGCAGGATTCTTTGATCCCGCCCGGCAATTTATCGGGGCAATGAAACCGCAAGGGGGCATTCACACCAAGCTCCCGTCACCCGGACCTGACCCGGGAAAGCGCAGTGCCGGGAAATGGTTCAGTTTCGACTAAGCCCCCCCCCTTTTTGCCATTCCACGACCTGGTCGTGGAATCCTGAGCCACCTGCAACAGCGATCCGGGCCGCTCTGGACCCCGGATCAAGTTCGGGGTGACACTGGATGGGTTGCCACTGGAACGGGAACATCCCGGAATTGGTGGCCGGACGCTGCGTGCCTGCACCTAGTCGTCTTTTTTCTTGGCGTCTTTCTTTTTTGTCGCTGTCTTCTTTTTGGCAGCGGCTTTCTTCTTTTTGGGCTTGTCGTCCTTTGCATCCACGGCATCTTCCGCAGGCGCGTCGGGGTCTTCGAGCAGGGCTTCGCGGGTGACTTTTTCATCGGTCACTTTGGCAAGCTCAAGGATGTAATCCACCACCTTGTCTTCAAACAGTGGCGCACGAAGCTGAGCCTGGGCCTGCTGGTTCTGGGTGTAGAACTGGAAAACCTGCTGTTCCTGCCCCGGATAATTGCGGGCCTGCTCGGCAATAGCGCGGTTTACCTCTTCCTGCGTCACGGTAATTTCGTTGCGCGAGCCAACCTCTGACAACAGCAGGCCAAGGCGCACACGGCGACCGGCAATGGTCTTGTACTCGTCACGCTCCTCGTCGGTGATTTCAACGTCCGAGTGGTCATGATCGTGATCGTGCTCAGGATCATAGTCCTCAGCGCTGTGTGCCTTCTCAGATTGCGCCTGCTGGATGATCTGCTCCAGCTCCTGCTCCAGCATTGTCGGCGGCAGTTCAAAATCGGTAATGCCGTCCAGTTCATCCAGAAGGGAGCGCTTCACGCGGCTGCGCGAGATACGGGCATAATCTTCGCCCATGCGGCCCTTGAGGGCCTCTTTCAATGCATCGAGGCTTTCAAGGCCCATCTGTTTGGCGAACTCATCGTCGATTTTCGTTTCAGCGGGGCCTGCCACTTCCTGCACGGTCACGTCGAACTCGGCATCCTTGCCGGCCAGGTTCTCAGCACCGTATTCCTCAGGGAAGGTTACCTTGACCAGCACCTCGTCGCCTTTTTTGGCGCCCTTGAGCTGCTCTTCAAAGCCGGGAATGAACTGGCCCGAGCCGATGACCAGTGACGCGCCTTCAGCGGCACCGCCGTCGAACGGCACGCCGTCGATCTTGCCAAGGAAATCAATGGTCAGGCGGTCGCCTTCATCCGCCTTGGCCTTGTCATCCTTCGGCTCATAGCTCTGCTGCTGGGCGGCCATGCGGCCCAGCGCTTCGTCAATCTCCTCGTCGGAGACTTCCACAACCGGGCGGGTCAGCTTGAGGCTTGAGAAGTCCGGCAGGTCGAAATCGGGCATGATTTCGAAGGTCAGCTTGTAGGCGAGGTCAGCGGTGCCCTCGATCACGGGCTCCACGTCGCCCTCAAGCTCAATATTGGGTTGCAGGGCGGGTTTGAGGTTTTTTTCCTCAATCGCTTTCTGGGAGGTTTCGCCGACGGTCTCCTGAATGACATCGCCCATCACGGACTTGCCATAGGTCTTTTTCAGGTGTGCTTTGGGCACCTTGCCGGGGCGGAAGCCCTTGAGCTGCACCTGACCTTTGATTTCGTCCAGCTTGGCATCCAGGCGGGTGTTGAGTTCGGCTGCCTCGACAACAACCTTGAATTCGCGCTTGAGCCCTTCGGAGAGGGTTTCGGTGACCTGCATAGACGTCTCAATTCCGTTTCATATGGCGCACCAGACAGATATGTCCGGTGCCGTGACGCTGGGCTTGAATGACGGGCAGCGCATGGGGTGCGCGCCCAAAAGCCAGCAAATTAGAGTGTCAGGAGTTGGTGCGGGCGGAGGGACTTGAACCCCCACACCTTGCGGCACAAGAACCTAAATCTTGCGTGTCTACCAATTCCACCACGCCCGCATACCCGCCTGACGGGCGGTGCGCTTTCTACACCATGAAAGCCCGCACGCAAACAGCCATCACGCGAGATTGCTCAGCTACTGTTTGACAGGCTGTTTGAACGGTCGTTCATACCAGCCCACATCCCAGTAGCGGCCAAACTTGAAGCCCACTTCGGCGAACAGGCCACATTGGGAGAACCCGAAGCCTGCATGGAGCGCCTCAGAGGCCGGATTGGGCTGTGTAATGCCTGCTACCAGTCTGTGGATAAGCTCGCCGTCGAGAGCGGCAAACAGGTGCCTGTAGAGGGCTTTGCCGGTGCCCCTGCCCCGCTCGTCCTTATGCAGAAAGATGCTGACCATTACTGTCTGGTCGTAGGCGGCACGTGCGCTGTACTGCACTGACGCCGCATAGCCGATGACCCGACCGGCGCGGGTGGCGACCATCAGGCGGTAGGGGCCGGTATCGGCAAACTGTGACAAATAGGGCATACGGGTCTCAACCGTGTGCGGCTCGATATCAAACGTGGCCGGGGTATCGGTCACATAGTGGTTGTAGATATCGACAATCGCCTGCCAGTCGTCTGGCGTGGCGGGCCGAATGTGTGTGTCGCCGTTAGCCAAGGTCTGCCTCCAGTTGTTCGAGCACTTCCGGCAGCATTTCAGGCAGGTCTTCGGCAATCAGGCCGGGGCCGAACAGTGTGGCTGCTTCGCCATGCAGCCAGACGCCGATGCATGCGGCCTCAAACGCCGGCACGCCCTGCGCCAGATGCGCCAGAATAAAACCGCCCAGCACGTCGCCGGAGCCAGCCGTGGCCAGCGTCGGCGGGGCGTTTGAGTTGATGGCCACTCGTCCGTCAGGGTCGGCGATGACCGTATCGGCACCCTTGAGCACCACGACAGCGCCGCTGCGCCTTGCCGCTTCGCGCACGCGGCCCGGCTTGCCGTCAGGGTGGTGCGTCAGGTCAGGGAACAGCCGGGCGAACTCACCGTCATGGGGGGTGAGGACAACCGGTTGATTGAAGTCGCGCCACAGGCTTGCCGGGTCATCCTCGAACGATGTCAGCGCATCAGCGTCGATGACCATTGCCGGTCCCATTTTCAGTGCCGCGTGGGTGCGGGCGCGGGTGGAGGAGCCAACCCCACTGCCCGGCCCGATCAGTACGGCGTTCTTGCGCTTGTCTTCCAGAATGCTTTTGAGCCCGGGCGCACCGTCGAACTCAGCCAGCATGATGGCGGTCAGGTGGGCGGCATTTTCTGCGGCAGCATCCGGCGGTGTCGCAACGGTCACAAGCCCCGCCCCCGCCCGCAGCGCACCGCGGGCTGCCAGCCGGGCCGCGCCGGTTTTTGTGGCCGGACCGCTCACCACCAGCGCATGACCGCGCGCGTATTTATGGCCGTCATTGCGCGGGACCGGGAAAACATCGCGCCACAGGTCAGGCATGTTGTGGAAAATGGTCGGCGCAATTTCGGCGATTGCCGCATCAGGTATGCCGATAGGGGCCACCACCAGTTCGCCGCAGGCCACGCGGCCCGGCATCAGTACATGGCCAGGCTTGGCACAGTGGAACGTGACGGTGAGGTCAGCGGCAAAAGCATCCCCCAGAGCTTCACCCGTGTTGCCATTGATGCCGCTTGGCACATCCACCGCCGCCACGGGCACGTCCGCACTATGGCTGGCGCGCGCCAGATCAGCTGCAACGCCTTCCAGCGGACGCGACAAGCCTGCCCCGAACAGCACGTCCACAATCAGCCCGGCGCCGTTCGTGCTGTCGCCGGTCAGCGGCTGCGTTGCGCCGGACCAGTCAGCCGCTGCCAGCGCCGCGTCGCCTTTGAGGTTGGTGATATCGCCGAGCAGGGAGAGCGTTACCGGCCAGCCGCGGTCTGCCAGCAGGCGTGCAACCACAAACCCGTCGCCACCGTTGTTGCCGGGGCCACACAGGATGGCAGTGGGGCGCGCGTCCCAGCGGTCGCAGATGGCATCCGCCACGGCGGTGCCTGCGGTTTCCATCAGGGTGCGGCCGGGGATGCCTGCCTTAACGGCATACGCATCCGCGCGATACATTTCTTCGGTCGTGAGGAGCGCCGGGCCGGGTTGGCCGGAAGATATGTCGTTGCGCATGTCCGCCTCCCCCGCAGGTTGAAATCAGCGAACCACCGTATCTGCTTCGCGGCCCAGTGACACTACGTGCAAACCGTCAGATGACGTTTCGAGTTGGGTTACGGAGCAGTTGTCGGGTCTGAACACGACCACGCTGTCGTTGCCTTTTGCTGCCCCCACCGCAGCGTTGATGGCAATGAAGTGGCTGAAGATCACCGTGTCCTGTTCGATCCGTTGAAGCCGCTGCACCAGCGCATCGCGCCAGCCGGTAAAATCGACAGTGCCGGAGGTCTGATCCTTTGCAATATCGGCCCAGGTGCCAGGCATGATGCGTCGCAGCCACGCGCCGCGCGCTTCCAGATCGTCCGTAGGCGACGGTATCTCGCTTACCAGCGGTTCTACTACCGGCACCAGCGACCACATGCGGGCCAGCGGGATGCTGGTTTCGCGGCAGCGCTTAAGCGGGCTTGTGAGCACCGGCAACGGGCCTGCCTTTTCGGACAGGGCCGGGCCAAGATGCTCTGCAACGGCTTCCGCCTGCGCCTGACCTTCGGCATCAAGGCCGGGGTCAGGGTCTGCCGCCCAGCCGGCCGCCGCCTTGCCGTGCCGGATCATGTAAATGCGCGCCATGGGTTACTCGCCTGTTGTGGGTGATGTGAGGGCAACGCGGTGGGTGTCCGGCGTCCACTGCGTGGGTTCGTGGCCAAACAGCACGCGCGCACCGGCAAGCGACGCTGCAAGGCTCTTGAGACCTTCAATGCTTTGCGCACCCGCCTCTACGTCATACCAAAGCCCGCCGGGGGCCGTGTAGGTGTAGGTGGCTTCAAGGTGGGCAGCATCAAACGTCAACACCGTTGGGCCATCAGGTGTGTTGAGCAAAGCCGAGGCATGGCCCGCCGTATGGCCGGGCGTTGACAGCAGCCACAGTGAGCCATCGCCAAAAAGATCAGCCGCTTTTAGATGCTGCATGTCGAGGAGGTGCGTATCCATGGTTTCAACGCGCATGTCGGCGGCAAGCTGGTTGCGCTTATAGCCTGCCAGTTCGCGGGTCATGCTCTGGATGCCGTCAAGCTCCGCGTCGGTTGTGAGCACAACCGGGTCGTAACGCGCCAGCACCTGTTCCAGCCCGCTGGCGTGGTCGCCATGAAAGTGCGAGATGAATATGTAGTCGATGCTGTCGATGTCATCAGCCGCCAGTTGCGTGACAACATCGCGACCCACCACATTGCGGCAGCCGATGGAGATGACCATCACCACCGAGTAACTGCAATCACCCGCCTTGAGGCCTGCGTCTAGCAGCACGCGCTTGCCGCTTGGGTGCGTCACCAGATAGCTGATGGCGGGCACCCATATGTCCTGCGCATACTCGGCCGGCACGCCTTCCACATCCGGGTCAATGAGAATGCCGGGGCCGGCCAGCACCTCGCCGGTAACATAGGCGGTTACGTCGAGAGCGACGGGGTCTGCAACAACTTCGTCCCAGCTTTGGGGTGCATCCGCAGCATCACGCCAGCCCTGCGTTTCAACCGGCGTGATCTCGCCGATGTCGCAGGCTGCAAGGAGCAGCGTCAGAGCAACGGCACTCCCAAGTCTTTTGGCGATGCGGATGATCATGTGTGTTTTCCTATGCAGCGGGTGTGAAGATGTTGACGCCGGGTTTGCCATCGGGGCCCTCTTTGGCGGGTTCGACGGTGCCGGGCGCGCCCAGCATCTCTTTTTGTTTCATGGTTTCAAGCAGCGCCGGGTCAGCGGGAACATGTGCCACGAAGCGGTGGCCGGAGTCGGTCTTGCGGCCGATCACAAGGCCAAACTGCGCACCCTCGCGGCCATGCACAACGGTGTATGTCTCGATCTTGCCGTTGCCCTGTGGGGCTTCATCCACCGTGGGGTGATCCAACGCGTCAAGCTCGGCCTGATAGGTGGCAGGGTTCTCACGCTGCCACGCACCTTCCTTTGGCTGCGTTGAATACACACCGATGGAGTGTTTGGTGACAAACCAGCCATTGGCCGTGCAGATGCCTTTTGAGCCGGGCTTGGCGCGCAGCTTGTCCAGCATGGTGACGATGGAGTGCATCACATAGTTGTTGCCTGCACCGCCAAAATACGGAAGCCCGCCGGTGATGGTGAACGGGCGCGGGTCATCCAGCGACAGGCCCAGTTCCTGCGCGCCAATCTGTACGGCAGACGGGAAGCACGAATACAGGTCCAGATACTCCATATCGCCGATGGACATACCGGCCATGTCCAGCGCCTTGCGGCCCATGGTGCGGATGGCGGGAGACGAATGATAGTTCACGCGCTCTGACACATACCAAAGGTCGTTGGCGTCTGCACAGCCATGCAGATAGACCCAGCGGTCTTCGGGAATGCCAAGCTCACGCGCCTTGCCGACGCTCATCATCACAACGGCCGCCGCCTGATCGACGCGAATGATTGAGTTGAGATACTTCGTGTACGGAAAGCCGACATAGCGGTTGGTCTGGGTTTCAGTCGCAATTTCTTCGGGCGAGCGGAACGTGGGGAACCATGCATACGGGTTGTCTGCTGCCACCCTGGTGAACTTTGAAAACAGCTTTCCAAGCTCAAGCTGATGGTCAGCGACCGTGCGGCCAAGCTGACCGCGAATAGCGTTTTCGAACAGCGGATAGGTGTTGACCGGAAAAAACATGGCGTGGCGACGTTCCATTTCGTTCACGCCGGGTTTTTCAACACCAATATGCGTTGGTTCGCCGCCGGGATCATCGCCCCATGTCAGGCTCTCACCCTGATTGAGGGCTGAGAGCATGGTTGCCAGACCTTCAGAGCCTGCCAGCAGCGCGCAATCGGTTTCGCCATTGGCAATTTCCTCGGCGGTGCGGTTGACCAGCCATTGCGGGGTGTTACCGCCGGTGGCGGTGTACAGCTCACGGGTGGGCTTGGCACCAAGCTCGTTGGCCAGCGTGCGCGGTGCGTTGGTGTACTGGCCAAACGGCAGGCGTCCGGCTTCGGGCGAATCTGCCGTGAAGCGCACCACCGCGACCGTATCCAGCGCCCTGGTCAGCGCGTCGCCGCATTGTGAGTCAGCCAGCGCACGCCTGGCCGCTTCTGCCATCAGGCCCATGGGTGAGAGCGCATCGGCCACGGCCACGCCCTTTTGGGTGATCTGGCCGCCGCCGACGAGAATGGGGGTGTTTGCTTCGGGCATGATGTCTCCTGAGTTTCCTGGATTATGGCGAATAGCTAAAGCGGGTCACGTCAGCCCAGATAGCGCGAGAGGCGGTCACATGCCTCTTCAAGCACCTGCGGGCGTTTGCAAAAACAAAAGCGAATGTAATGCCGCGGAATGTCCGGCGATGCAGGCGCGTAAAATGCGCTGATGGGTACAGCAGCAACTTTCGCCTGCGTGGTGATGCGGCGGCAGAACGCATCGTCGGTTTCATCGGTGTCGAAAGGGCGGATGTCCGCCGTCAGAAAATACGTGCCTTCGCAGGGGCTGATATCGAAGCCGACCTTCTCAAGGCCGCTGCGCAGGATGTCGCGCCTGGCTGCCAGATCGCCAGCCTGATCGCGGAAGAAAGCGTCTTCCTTCCCAAGCCCGTAGGCGACGCCGAGTTGCAGGCCGGGCGGCGTTGTGAACACAAGGTTTTGATGTGCCTTCGAGACAAGGCTCACAAGCTCCGCAGAGCCGGTGATGAAGCCCACCTTCCAGCCGGTGAGGGAGAATATCTTGCCTGCTGACTGTATTCGCACCACGCGATCTGCCATGCCGGGCATGGTCATCAGCGGGCTGTGCGTCAGACGGTCAAAGACCATGTGCTCATACACTTCGTCACACACGGCCACCACATCATGGCGCTGGCACAGCTCGGCAATGGTGCTGAGTTCGGCAGCGTCGAGAACCCGGCCAATGGGGTTGTGAGGCGTGTTGACCAGAATGAGTTTGGTCTTGGCGCTAAACGCTGAGGCAAGCTCGTCGAGGTCCAGATGCCACGTCGGCGGGTGCAGCTTGACGCAGCGTGCGGTGGCACCTGCCGCCTCGATGACAGGCAAATACGTGTCGAAGAACGGTTCAATCAAAATGGCTTCATCGCCGGGGCTTAGAAGCGCACTCAGTGAGGCAGCCAATGCCTCCGTTGCGCCGGACGTGATGAGCACCTGCGTGCGCCAGTCCAGATCAAGCCCGTAGAAGCGTTGAGCGTGGGTTGCCACAGCCTCGCGCAGTTCCGGCATACCCATCATCGGCGGATACTGGTTCGGGCCGTCGGTGATGGCACGGGCGGCAGCAGCGCGAATGTCGGCGGGGCCTTCGTCGTCCGGGAAACCCTGCCCCAGATTGATGGCTCCGGCCTCAGTCGCCAGCCCTGACATCACGGCAAAGATGGTGGTGCCTTGAGACCCGTATGTTGGATTGGGGGCTTTCATCGGGTGCAGCGCGGAGTCCTGTTTGAAGAAGTGCCGCGCTCACATGCCAGCAACGCCTGATTGTTGGCAACCCATGACGCATCCCGGCGATGACACGCCGGGCAGCGGAAATGGCTATTAAACGGGCTATCTAGATGCCTACAATTTGTGCTCTATGATTAAATAGTGGGCGAAAACCATTTCGCCTGCCGTGAAGCCTCAATCCGCCATTAACGAAATATCTGATTCCAAACAACTTTCCGGCCTGCTCCTGACTGGCATGAGGCGTGCTATATGCGGGCACATGGGAACCGGTACTGGTTCCCTGCGTGTCCGGAGCGGTTGTCGGGCATGGGTTGCGTAGAGGGAGGCCCGCAAGAGGCATGAAAAAAATCGAGGCAATCATCAAGCCGTTCAAGCTCGACGAAGTAAAAGAGGCTTTGAACGACGTGGGCCTGCAGGGCATTACAGTGACCGAAGCCAAAGGCTTTGGCCGCCAGAAGGGCCATACGGAGCTTTATCGCGGTGCTGAATATGTGGTGGATTTTCTGCCGAAGGTGAAAATTGAAATCGTGCTGGGCAACGAGCAGGTGGAAGCCGCGCTCGAAGCCATTCAGGCTGCGGCCCGCACCGGGCGCATCGGCGATGGCAAGATTTTCATTACCAATGTCGAGGAAGCCGTGCGGATCCGCACCGGCGAAACCGGCGACGCTGCTATTTAGGCTTCGCGTGATAGCGAGGCCCGGTCGCGCTGCTGGCACGCACGGCAGCAGGCCAAAATCGGGGGGCTGAGGGCATATCTGCCCAAGGTTCATGAGTTTCAAATCGCCATGCAGGGGCTTGTGCCCCTGCATGGCGGACGTACCAGCACCGACAGCTCCAGTGAGGGGCCGTCGCGCTTTAAGACCACAAGGAAAGGAATAACGCCTATGTCCGATGCCGCTTCAATTCTGGCGATGATCAAGGAGAAGGACGTCAAGTATGTTGACCTCCGCTTCACCGATCCGCGTGGCAAGATGCAGCACGTCACTTTCGATACAGACCTCGTGGACGAGGATCTGTTCGCAGACGGCACCATGTTTGACGGGTCGTCGATTGCCGGCTGGAAGGCCATCAACGAGTCCGACATGGTTTTGATGCCGGATCCAGACACTGCCACCATCGATCCGTTCTATGCGCAGACCACGCTCGCCATCATGTGCGACATCGTGGACCCAACCGGTCAGGCCTATGAACGTGACCCGCGCACAACGGCGAAAAAAGCTCTGGCCTATCTGCAGCAGACCGGGATTGGCGACACAGCCTATTTCGGCCCGGAAGCCGAGTTCTTCATTTTTGACGATGTGCAATTCTCATCCGACCCATACAACACGGGTTTCCGTCTTGATTCAGTCGAGCTGCCGACCAACACCGGCACCGAATATGAAATCGGCAACCTGGGTCACCGTCCGCGCACCAAGGGCGGCTACTTCCCCGTGAACCCGGTGGACAGCGCGCAGGATCTGCGCTCTGAAATGCTGACGGTCATGAAGGAAATGGGCGTCGATACTGAAAAGCACCACCACGAAGTGGCGGCTGCACAGCATGAGCTGGGCATGAAGTTCGACACGCTGGTGCGTGTGGCTGACAAGCTGCAGATCTACAAATACGTGGTTCACAACGTGGCACATGCTTATGGCAAGTCCGCCACGTTCATGCCCAAGCCCGTGTTTGGCGACAACGGTACCGGCATGCACTGCCACCAGTCGATCTGGAAAGATGGCAACCCGCTGTTTGCCGGGTCAGGCTATGCTGACCTGTCAGACATGTGCCTCTACTACATTGGCGGCATTCTGAAACACGCCAAGGCCATCAACGCCTTCACCAACCCCAGCACCAACTCCTACAAGCGTCTGGTGCCGGGCTATGAAGCACCGGTTCTGCTGGCGTACTCGGCCCGCAACCGCTCTGCATCATGCCGCATTCCGCATGGCTCAGGCCCCAAGGCGAAGCGCATCGAAATCCGCTTCCCTGACCCGACCGCCAACCCGTATCTGGCGTTCACGGCCATGCTGATGGCGGGCCTCGACGGCATTGAAAACAAGATCCATCCCGGCGAGCCGATGGACAAGGATCTGTACGCCCTGCCGCCTGAAGAACTTGCCAATGTGCCGACCGTTTGCGGCTCACTGCGCGAAGCTCTTAACTCGCTGGACGCGGACCGCGACTTCCTCAAGAAGGGCGGCGTGTTCACCGACGACCAGATCGATGGTTACATGGAACTGAAGTGGGAAGAGGTCATGCGCTATGAAATGACACCGCACCCGGTTGAGTTCGATATGTACTACTCGGCCTAAGGCTACGCATAACCGCTGCGCTTCTTGTGCAGCGCAAACAGAAAAAGCCGGGGCACACGCCCCGGCTTTTTTATTTGTGTGCGGATTATCGCGCAAAGACTCAGTGTTTGCCATATCGGTCAACATGGCTGACTCGATAGTTCTTGATGCTGCAGCGCAAAGAGATTCAGACTTTGGGCAACACAAACAAGGGAGGTTTTGAAGATGACGCCACCCACGCAAAGTGCAGCCGCATAACACAAGACACGACGAAACGAGGCCCTTAAACGGGTGCGTTGAAAAGCCAGAGGAGATTAGGCCGTCGGGCGGATTTACAGGCGCATGGAAGCGCATCCCTCACCCCCGGCACCCGGAGCGGGAACTCAACTTGGTTCCGCAGATCATCGTCTGGTCGCATGGCAGCAGCCATCCGCACGCGCACGTTGTCAGTGCCTTGATATATGCCCGGCCCAATGGCTAAGGGCGGGAGACCCACTCCCAAAAAGACGGCCCCGCGAGATGCGCTGCATCCACCAAGGCGGGGTCGTCGCTTTTTTGGGAGCCCCGGCAGGCGCTGCTGCGGACCTGATCCGGAGTTGGCCCGCAAACCATCACCTGCACAGCGTATGCGCATGGACCCCGGATCAAGTCCGGGGATGCGACAGGGAGCAAGCCAATGTCTTACGCTGCACGCGCCGCATTCATGGCCTTGGCGGTTTTCTGCTCATTGCCCATATATTTTCGCAACGCCTTGAATGTGCTCATGCCGGTATCCGGCTCCAGCCCTTCGCCCATGCGGATCAACTGAAGGCAATACCAGCCCTGCGCACCCCAGGCGTTGAGGCCCCGGAACAAATCAATAGGGCTGTTCGGCCCCAGAAAACGGGTCGGCCCAAGGCGAAATGTCTTTTCCCATTTTTTGGCTTCAGTGACTTCACCATCCAGCATCTTTTGCGCAATCGCAGCGTCAACACATAGCGGGCGGGCAATGCCCACAACGTCTGCATCGCCGGACACAAGCGCTTCGTTCATGGCGTCAACCGTGCGGAACCCGCCTGTCACCATGAGCGGCGTGTTTTTGACGGCCTTGGCCATGTCCGAGGCATATTCCAGAAAGTAGGCTTCGCGTTTGCGGGTGGAGGAGCGCACTTTCTCCTCGTACACCGGCTCAAAGCCTTCGGTGTCCATCATCACCGGCTGCTCATAGTTACCGCCGGAGACTTCCAGCAGATCAAGGCCTGCTTCATCCAGCCACCGGGCCACCTGGATTGAATCCGTATGGCTGAAACCGCCCTTTTGAAAGTCAGACGAGTTGAGTTTCACCGAAATGGGGAACGCGGCTCCCACCGTCGCGCGCACTGCCTTGACGGTTTCCATCAGCAACCGCGCCCGGTTTTCAAGCGAACCGCCCCATTCGTCCGCACGCTGATTGACCAGCGGGTTCAAAAACTCGGAAATCAGGTAACCGTGCGCCGCGTGCACCTGCACGCCGGTGAAGCCGGTATCCCTTGCAACGCCTGCGGCAAAGGCGAAGCGCTGAATGATGTCACGTATTTCATCGCCCGTGAGCGCGCGCGGCTTGCCGAACTGGCCGCCAGGCATTTTGACTTCGATTGCCGACGGTGCCACCGGTTCGCTGCTCACCGCGGCGGGTGTCTGGCGGCCCGCATGGGAAAGCTGCATCCACAGATGAGTACCGTTGCGCGTGCCGGCCTGCGCATATGCGGCCAGGGCTGAAAGCTGTTCGTTGGACTGAGGCCCTTCGATTACCACATTGCCGGGCCGCTCAAGGTAGCGACCGTCCACCTGCACATTGCCGGTCAGCAACATACCCGACCCGCCATCTGCCCAGCGCTGGTAAAGCCGCACATGGCGATCCGTTGCACGGTTGAGCGGGTCAGCCAGCCCTTCCGTCATTGCGCCCTTGGCAATGCGGTTTTTCAGAACGGCGCCACATGGCAGCGTCAGGGGGGACGAGATATTTATATCGGGCATGGTATCGCCTTTGAGCAAAAATGGATCAGATGGGCAGCACGTTAGCAGAAAACATTACCCCCACCGCGCGCCCATAGCGCCAGCGGGTGTAAACTAGGATACGAATCATTTTCCACGTCGACACACGGCACCAGCAGAAGCCTAAAGCTGCTTCTGCCCTGCCCGACTCCGCCCGGATGGAGCCGCATGGCCCGCGCCAAGAAGAAACCCGCAGCGTCTGCCGACGCGCCCGATCTGTTTGAGACACCCGCCGCAAAAGCCCCCGCGCGCAAGGCGGCTGCAAAAGACGCGTCATCATCGAGCACAGACAGCAGCGGCTATTCCGCCAGCGATATCGAGGTGCTGGAAGGGCTGGAGCCGGTGCGGCGTCGGCCGGGCATGTATATCGGTGGCACCGACGATCGGGCGCTGCATCACCTGTTTGCCGAGGTTCTGGACAACTCCATGGACGAGGCCGTGGCGGGCCATGCCAACCGCATTGACGTGCATTTTGCTGCAGACGGAACACTGTCCGTCACTGATAACGGGCGCGGCATCCCGGTTGATCCGCACCCCAAGTTCAAGGACAAGTCAGCGCTGGAAGTTATCCTCACGACGCTGCACGCGGGCGGAAAGTTTTCCGACAAGGTATATGAGACCTCAGGCGGGTTGCATGGCGTAGGCGTGTCTGTGGTGAATGCCCTCGCAGAGCGGCTGGACGTGGAAGTAGCCCGCGACCGGCAGTTGTATCGTCAGAGCTTCGAACGCGGTCATCCGGTAACGAAACTGCAAAATGTCGGCAAGGCCCCGAACCGGCGCGGCACGACAGTGTCGTTTCGTCCGGACCCGGATATTTTTGGTGCGGGTGCCACGTTCAAGCCTGCCCGCCTCTACCGGATGGCACGTTCAAAGGCCTATCTGTTTGGCGGTGTTGAAATCCGCTGGTCCTGCGACCCGGCGCTGTTGGGCGACGCCACGCAAACGCCCGCGCAGGAAACGCTGCACTTTCCCGGTGGCCTTGCGGACTATCTGGCGGCCACAATTGATGGCAAACAGACTGTGACTGCCGAACCGTTTTCGGGAAAGCTCAAGGCCAAGGGTACACAGGGCACTGTTGAGTGGGCCATTGCGTGGCTCGGCAATGACGATGGCTTTTGCAATTCGTACTGCAACACCATTCCCACCGTTGACGGCGGCACCCACGAGGCTGGTCTTCGCGCGGCGCTGTCCAAGGCGCTTAAAGCCTATGGCGACCTGACCAACGTCAAGAAGGCGCAGGCAATTACCGCTGACGATGTGATGGGCACGGCCTGCATCATGCTCTCGGTGTTTATTCGTGAGCCGGAGTTTCAGGGACAAACCAAAGAGAAATTGTCGTCGGCCTCCGCCCAGCGGCTGGTGGAGACGGTGCTGCGCGACCATTTTGACACCTGGCTTGCGGCCAAGCCGCAGCAGGCTTCACGCCTGCTTGACTGGGTGATTGACCGGGCGGATGAGCGCCTGCGTCGGCGGCAGGAAAAGGAAGTGTCGCGCAAGGCGGCCACCCGCAAGTTGCGCCTGCCCGGCAAGCTGGCTGACTGCACCAATGCGAGTGCTGCGGGCTCGGAGCTTTTTATTGTTGAGGGCGATTCAGCCGGTGGCTCTGCCAAGCAGGCGCGCGATCGCAAGACGCAGGCGATTTTACCGTTGCGTGGCAAAATCCTGAACGTGGCCAGTGCCACCAGCGCCAAGCAGGCCCAGAACCAGCAGATTTCCGATCTCATTCTCGCGCTCGGCGTGCAGACCGGCACGCGCTATCGCGACGAAGATCTGCGCTATGAAAAAATCATCATAATGACCGACGCTGATGTGGATGGTGCGCACATCGCAACCCTGCTCATCACGTTCTTCTATCAGGAAATGCCGCAGCTCATTGCCAACGGACACTTGTATCTGGCAGTTCCGCCGCTTTACCGCATCGCCCAGGGCGGCAAGACCATGTACGCGGTGGATGACGCGCATAAAGACCGGCTGCTGGAAGACGAGTTCAAGAAAAACCAGAAGTTTGAAATCAGCCGCTTCAAGGGACTTGGCGAAATGCTGCCCGCGCAGTTGAAAGAGACCACCATGCGCCCCGGCTATCGCACGCTGCTGCAAGTGATGATTCCCGCCGACGATGCCGAAGACACCGCGACGCGGGTGAATGAACTGATGGGCACAAAGCCTGAATTGCGTTTCAGGTTTATCCAGGAAAATGCCGAATTTGCCACCGATCTGGACATCTAACAGCACAGTTTTGGGCCGGTAGCGGCGCTGTTTTGCGCAGGCGAAATGTGACCAAAAGCACGCAGTGGAAAGCTGCCCTGCATTCTGAAGACTTCTAATCCATTGACAATCCGGCGTTTTTTCTTATGTTGCAGCGCAAATAGAGGTGTGTTGCCGTCTTGTTGGTTTGTTGCGCAACTGCAACCAAACACCACGAGGGCTGGCCCGCAGCGTAAAAAGCGCATCGTGTCCGCTTCTGTTTGAGAGCACCCGGAAATTGGTTCCGTTGCTCTATTCGCGCGCCGCTACCGAGCGCGGCGCTTTCTTCAAACGTCCGGCGAGACTGCGGGAATACGCCCGGCATCCTCGCACATCGGACCCTGAGATTGACGCCCCCGGTTCTGCTTTTTTCTGATCTGAGAAAAGCGGCCCGCCCGTCCCCAATGAAACGAGACTTTATGACATTTGACGATTTCGGCCTTAACGCCGACCTGCTGAAAGCCATCCACGAAGCTGGCTATTCCGAGCCCACGCCAATTCAGGCGCAGGCTATTCCAAAGGCACTCGCCGACCGAGACATTCTGGGCATTGCTCAGACCGGCACCGGCAAGACAGCCTCTTTCACCCTGCCGATGATTGAACGCCTGTCTCAGGGCCGCGCAAAGGCGCGGATGCCGCGCTCGCTCATTCTGGAGCCGACGCGCGAGCTGGCTGCCCAGGTTGCCGAAAACTTTGAGAAATACGGCAAGTACCACAAACTCTCCATGGCGCTGCTGATCGGCGGCGTATCGTTCGGCGATCAGGACAAGAAACTTGATCGCGGTGTTGATGTGCTGATCGCCACGCCGGGTCGGCTGCTGGACCATGTGGAACGCGGCAAGCTGATGCTGACCGGGGTGCAGACCCTGGTGATTGACGAAGCTGACCGGATGCTGGACATGGGCTTCATCCCGGACATTGAGCGTATCTGCAAACTCATTCCGTTTACCCGGCAGACAATGCTGTTTTCCGCCACCATGCCTCCGGAAATCGAGAATCTTGCCAACAACTTCATGCAGGCCCCTGCCCGCATCGAAGTGGCGCGCGCCTCAACGACGGCGGAAAAAATCACTCAGCGCATTGTGCCATGTGGCAGCCGCGAGAAACGCGGAATGCTGACAGACCTCATCAAGACAGAAAACATCAAGAACGCCATCATCTTCTGCAATCGCAAACGCGACGTGGACATTGTGGCGCGCGCTCTGAAAAAAAGCGGGCTTGATGCATCTCCCATTCACGGCGATCTCGACCAGTCCGTCCGCACACGGACGCTCAATGCGTTCCGTGACGGCGAACTTAAGCTGTTGGTCGCCAGTGATGTGGCCGCACGCGGGCTGGACATTCCAGAGGTCAGCCATGTGTTCAACTATGATGTGCCAACTCATCCGGAAGACTATGTGCACCGCATTGGCCGCACTGGCCGCGCGGGCCGTGATGGCGCTGCGTTCACGCTGGTAACGCCGGACGACAAAAAGTATCTGGATGCCGTTGAAAAGCTGATCGAGAAGTCGATCGCCAAGATTGGCAGCGATGCCCAGGCTGCGAGTGAAGTACCAGCACAGGCCGAGGCGCTGGTCGGCACGGCGAAGGATGATGTGCCCGCGAATGCGGATGCGTCAGACGCTGATCACGATGATGCTTCACCAGGAACGCCCCCTGCAAAAGAGGGTGCAGGTGAGAGTGACGATGAGACATCCACCAACACGCGCAGCCGTGGTCGCCGTCGTGGCGGCCGGGGACGTGGGCGTGGTCAGCGAGCGCGTGCTGCGGAAACGGATGGCGTGTCAGAAAGTGCCGGGGAGACTGAAACCGCTGATACAGGTGCTGATGCTCGTGCAGAAACCGCCAAGGCAGATGAGCCGGGTACGGAGAAATCCGACGGAGCCTCCCGCCAGCGGTCACGCGGAAAAACCCGTGACAACAAGCGCGATGGTGGTGACCGTGAAACCGGGAGTCGTGATAGTGGGAGCCGGGGCCAGCGGGACCGGGTGATTGGCATGGGCGACCATGTACCAGCATTTATCCTGCGGCCGATCCGCAAATCCGATGCACCGGCGGACACAAAAACAGCTTCTGACGCTGAGGAAACTGAAAGCGACGCAGCCTAGCCAGCTCGGCACTGCGCGGCAAACTATTGCCGTTTTCTGTACAAAACTTCACTGGACGCCCGTTGTAAGCGCCCCCTACTATCTCTGCCAAGCACGCGCATACGGCGTGCATCAGGGAGAGTACAGGTATGAGTGTTTGGTCCGTTTTCAGGCGTGCAGCAGCGGTAACAGGTTCCGCCATCGTGTTGGCAGCATTTATGCTGACCGCCGGAGCTGTTGCAGCCGTCCCCGCCGATATGGCGAAACGTCTGGACCAGGATCTGACGCCGCTGGGCTCTGAGCGCGCCGGCAATGCGGATGGCACCATTCCCGCGTGGACGGGTGGGCTGTCGGGCGTTCCCGCAGGCATTACCTACAGCGAAGGAATGCACCTTCCCGACCCGTATGCGGGCGACACCATCAAGTTCACCATCACGCGCGACAATATGGGCCAGCATGGCGACCTGTTGACCGGCACGCACAAGGCACTGCTGGAGCGTTATGGCGATACGTTCAAAATGAATGTGTATCCGTCGCACCGTAGCTGTGCACAGCCAGAGTTTGTGTATGAGGCTAATCGCAAAAACGCGCTGACCGGCGTTCTGACCGATGGTGGCAACGGGGTGGACGGTGCAATCATGGGCAAACCCTTCCCCATTCCCAACTCGGGGTATGAAATCCTGTGGAACCACATGCTGGGGTTTGCCAATCACAAGATCAGCCGGCAGTTTGCGGCTATCATTCCCACCTCCGGCGGCGACTATATTCGCTACGCAGCGGAAGATGATGCGATTGTGCGGTGGAACGATCCGTCGATCAAAACCGCTGCCGGGCTCGACAACATCATGGCGCTGTACATTCTGCACACGTTGTCGCCGGTACGTGTTGCGGGCAACGTCATTCTGGTGCACGAGACGCTCAACCGTCTGTCAGACCCGCGCAAGGCATGGCAGTATTCGCCAGGTACGCGCCGGGTGCGCCGCGCCCCGAACATTGCCTATGACAACCCCGGCACCAACACAGACGGTGCTTCGACGGCCGATGCGTTTGGCGGCTTCAACGGTGCGCCGGACCGCTACACCTGGACGACGCTGGGCAAGCGTGAGGCATATATTCCGTATAACAACTACAAACTTCATTCTGACGAGTTGAAATACGATGACCTTGTGCGCCCGCGTCATCTCAACCCGGACTATGTGCGTTATGAGCGCCACCGGGTGTGGGTGACGGAAGCCTCGCTCAAGCCCAGCGCCAGGCACATTTATGATCGCCGTGTGTTTTATCAAAACGAGGACACATGGAACATTGTTGCCGCTGAACTGTATGACGCTCGTGGCGAATTGTGGCGCGTGCAGGAGTTGTATCCAACCACCGCCTATCATGTGCCCGTGTGTGCCACGAGCATGAACGGCGTCTATGACTTCAACAACGGGCGGTATCTGGCAGTGGGCCTCATCAACGAGGAAGAACCCATCAATTATTTTGCGACCGAACTGGATGAGAACCGCTACACGCCGCAGACCATCCGCACGATCGGGCGGTAGCGCATAGCCGCGCTCTGACTATGGTGCGCGCGTCACGGCCACCTATGCCCGCATGGTGTCTTCATCCGACAGCATCCGGGCATAGGCATCAATGTCGCTCTGCCGGAACTGCCGCAGGAGCAGGCGCTCAGTCTCTATTTCCATCGTGTGAACCTCGCACGAAAAAGGGCGGCCCCATAAACAGGGCCGCCCTTCTAACTTGGATCGTATGGCTTGCGCTACTTCTTGATCATCGACAGCACGCGCTTGCGCTTCTTGTCGTCGTAAGGCGGGCGGAACATTTCAGCCACCATCTTGGCTTTAGCCTGGTGATACACGGCTTTGGCGTGGCTGAAGGTCTTGAACCCGTCAACGCCGTGATAGCTGCCCATGCCCGACGGGCCGACACCGCCAAAGGGCAGGTCTTCCATCGACACATGCATAATCACGTCGTTCACTGTCACGCCGCCGGACGTGGTGTTGTCCAGCACGCGGCGCTCTTCGTCCGCATCCTTGCCAAAGTAATACAGGCCGAGCGGACGGTCCTTTGAGTTCACATACTCAAGTGTTTCCGACACATCCTTGTAGGTTTTCATCGGCAGCACCGGGCCGAAGATTTCGTCCTGCAGGACTTTCATGTCTTCGGTGGGGTTCTTGATGATGGTCGGCGGAATCTTGTTGTAGGGCTGCTGAGAGAAGTCCTCATTGGCCGGGTTGATCTCGATGACATCAGCGCCCTTCGCCTTGGCGTCGGCGATATAGCCGGTGAGGCGGTCGTAGTGGCGGTCGTTGATGATGGAGGTGTAGTCCGGGTTGTCCTTCATGGTCGGGAACATTTTCGTTACCGCCTTCTGGGCACCGGCCACAAACGCGTCTGCTTTTTCTTCGGGCACCATGACATAATCCGGTGCCAGGCAGATCTGGCCTGCGTTGAGGGTCTTGCCGGTCATTACACGGGCCGCCACATCGTCAATGTCGGCATCGCGGCCGACAATCACCGGGGACTTGCCGCCCAGTTCAAGGGTGACGGGGACCAGATTTTCTGAGGCGGCGCGCATCACATGTTTGGCGATGGAGCCAGCGCCGGTGAACAGCAAGTGGTCAAACGGCTGCTTGGAGAATGCTTCGCCCACAGCCGGGCCACCCGTAATGACGGCCACTTCGGTTTCGTCATAGGCCTGACGGAACATCTTCGCCATCAGTTCGGAGCACGCAGGCGTAAACTCTGAGGGCTTGATCATCGCACGGTTGCCCGCAGCAAACACACCTGCGAGCGGGGCAAAGGTGAGGTTGAACGGGAAGTTCCACGGGGAAATAATGCCGATGGTGCCCAGCGGCTGATATTCCACATGGGCCTTGGCGCCCAGCAGGCCAAGCGGGAACTGCAGCTTGCGCTTTTCAGGGCGCATCCACTTTTCCATATGCTTTTTGGCGTGGTCGAGCGGCCCGATAGAACCCATGACATCCGTCATCAGCGAGGCAACAGGGGCGCGGTTGCCAAAGTCTGCCATCAGCGCTTCAACGATCTCGTCCTTGTTGTCCACCAGCAGCGCGATGGAGCGGTCGATCCAGTCCTTGCGGCGCTTCACGCTGGCGGGGCCTTCGGTGATGTGAGCTTTTTTCTGGGCGTCCAGAATGGCGCGAATGCCATCTGACACAGCATCCGTGTTGGAGGTGTCGGGGGTCTGCTCCACTGCACTCATGGTGGTCTCCTCGTTTTTGAACGGCGGATCAATAAGTTTCCGCCGCTATTTGCATATGTCTTTTTGACTGGCGGCAGTATCTGCCCGCAGGCAAAAACCCTGACGTCTCAGACACATGCCACAATTCTGAACGAGACTATATCCGGCTTCCCCGCAAGTTGCGAGAACCGCCGCGCGCGCCCGCAAAACCCGCGGTTTTACAGCGAATCGCGGGGAATAGAACGCGCTTGGTTTAACCCGGTTTTAAGGCGCAAACCGTATAACACCTCATTGAAAAAGCCTCCCGGCGGTGCCCGGTGCGTTTCTCGCGTGCCGGTTGCTGACAGGAGGCAGCAGCAAAAGAGCCGATAAACGGCCTTGATGCATGACGATTTTGGGGGTTGGCCTGTGACGACGATGAGCGATACGACAGATCCAAAGGCATTGGCTGAAAAGGCCATGGCCGAACTCGCACAGCGCGCGCTGGACCCGACGCCCGACAACTATGAGCTTTGGTACACGGTGGCGTCGGGCGCAAACCCCGGCCTCAACCGCGAGATTGAAAAGCTTGCGGAGACCGGTACGCCGCTCGACGACACGTCTTTGAAGACGGTTCGCTCCAAATACATGTCACCGGCAAAATCCGACAGTGCCATTCTTGAAATGGGCGGCAAGCTGGAAGATGAACTGTCCGGCGTCATGCAGATGTTGGAATCCGCCACCAAGGATACGGGCGCATACGGCGCTTCATTGAGCGATGTGTCCGCGGCCCTTGATGGCGAACGCTCGCCTGCTGAAGTGCGCGTGCTGATGGAAACGCTTGTGACCGCCACCAAGACAATGGAAAGCCGCAGCAAGCAGCTTGAAGCGCGTCTGCAGGAAAGCAAAGCCGAAGTGACGCAGCTTCGCACCAACATGGAAGAAATCCGCACCGAGTCACTGACCGACCAACTCACCGGCCTTGCGAACCGCCGTAACTTTGACGAAACGGTTGCCGCGTGCATGGCCAACGC
Source organism: Pyruvatibacter sp. (assembly GCF_040219635.1). Taxonomy (NCBI): domain Bacteria; kingdom Pseudomonadati; phylum Pseudomonadota; class Alphaproteobacteria; order Hyphomicrobiales; family Parvibaculaceae; genus Pyruvatibacter; species Pyruvatibacter sp. The sequence goes on along the minus strand of NZ_JAVJSC010000001.1, from coordinate 105,102 downwards.
TACGGCTGACGGCTCTGCCTTCACGCTTGTGCTGGGTGACATCGACCACTTCAAGAAGTTCAACGACACGTATGGGCACCAGACCGGTGACCAGGTGTTGAAACTGGTGGCCCAGTGTATGCGCCACCATGTCAAGGATCCGCTCAAGCCGGCACGTTATGGCGGCGAGGAGTTTGCACTCATTCTGCCCCACACTGAAATTACTGACGGCGTGAAGCTGGCGGACGAAGTGCGGCGGACGATTGAGAGCAAGGAACTGGTGAAAAAATCCACCGGCGAAAACCTGGGTGCCGTCACCATGTCGTTTGGCGTCGCTCTTTTTGAGCCTGGCGAGAGCGCCGGCGACCTCATCAAGCGGGCTGACGCATGTCTTTATTCTGCCAAACATGCGGGCCGCAACCAGGTGAAGTGGGAAGTCAGCCGCGACCTGGAAGCGATTGCCAGCTAGACGGCCTGCGCATCCAGGCTGGGTGACGCTACGTCAAATCCGGCCTGGCGTGACTTGCACCAAATAGAGCAGCTTTTGCGCAGCGTGACCGTTTGACGGGGAACGCCTGCCCTTTATTGTCTCGCGCAAACCAACACGCGCCGGAGGCATACCCCTATGGACATGATTACGCTGGACCGCCACGACACCGGCGTTGCCGTTATCACGCTGAACCGGGCCGACGTGCTCAACAGCATGAACCCGCAACTGCTTGTGGAAATGCGCGCTGCGTTGCGCACCGTGCGGGATGACGCTGCAATGGGTGCGCTGGTTATTACCGGGGCGGGACGAGGCTTTTGTGCCGGGGCTGATCTGGCCGCAGGCTTTGAAGCACCGGACGCTGCCACCGTTGGCGACGGCGTGGCACATGGCATGGAAATCGGCTTCAACCCGATGATCCGTGAAATTGCCGAGTTCCCCAAGCCGGTGATTTGCGCGGTCAACGGCATTGCGGCCGGCGGCGGCGTGGGGCTGGCGCTGGCGGGCGACATCGTGTTCGCGGCAAAGTCGGCGAGCTTCGTGCAGGTGTTCGGCCCCAAGCTCGCATTGGTGCCTGACTGCGGGGTGACATATTTTATGCCGCGTCTCATCGGGCAGGCGCGCACGCGGGCGCTGGCCATGAGCGGCGACAAACTTTCCGCCGAGCAGGCTGCTGACTGGGGGCTGATCTGGGCCTGCGTTGAAGACGACAAGCTGATGGATGAGGCCATGGCCTATGCGCAGAAGCTGGCCGCCGGACCGACAGAAGCGTTCGCCGACATCAAGAAGGTGCTGGACGCCACTTACGACAATGATCTGGCCGCACAACTGGACCTTGAAAAAGAGACCCAGCGGCGACGCGGCAACCACCCCAATTTTGTTGAGGGTGTGTCGGCTTTCATGCAGAAGCGCGCGCCCAATTTCACACGCTGAAAAACAAACTCGCAACCGGGAGAAACACCAATGGACTTCAACAAAGTCAAAGTCGATATGGATGGCACCGTGGCCGTCCTCACCCTCAACGACCCAGCCGCCCTCAATGCCGTTTCGCCGGACATGCTCGAAGGGCTGGCGGATGCGCTTGAGTGGATTGATACACCCGACAACGGCGTGCGCTGCGTGGTGATGACCGGCGAAGGCCGTGGCTTTTGCGCTGGCGCCAACCTTGCCGGTGGCCGACCGGGCGAGCGCCCGGGCGAGCAGCGCTCCAACGCGCAGCCCGATGCGGGCCAGGCGCTGGAGCAAAAATATCACCCGATTTTGCGCAAGATCCGCAAACTGAAGATGCCGTTTATTACAGCCGTCAACGGCCCGGCTGCGGGCGTCGGCATGAGCTTTGCCCTGATGGGCGATATGGTGCTGGCCGGCAAGTCATCGTATTTCCTGCAGGCATTCCGCCGCATTGGTCTGGTGCCCGACGGTGGCTCTACATACCTGCTGCCACGGCTCATCGGCGTTGCACGCGCCAAGGAACTTTCGTTGCTGGGCGAGAAACTGCCTGCCGATACAGCGCTCAACTGGGGCCTTATCAACCGTGTGTATGAAGACGACGCGCTGATGGGCGAGGCGATGAAGCTGGCGCATGATCTGGCTGCCGGTCCCACGCGCACGCTTGGCCTGATCCGCGAAGCCTACGCCGACAGTTTCGACAACACCTACGAGGAGCAGCTTGATAAAGAGCGCTGGTTGCAGCGTGAAGCCGGCCGCACGGAAGACTTCAAGGAGGGCGTTAAGGCGTTTCTTGAAAAACGCCCGGCGCAGTTCAAAGGCAACTGATCTGGCACCATGCGCAAAACAAAAGGGCGGTGGGCTTAAATGCCCGCCGCCTTTTTTGTTGCCGCTTTCATTTTTCGTTGCGAAGGCGGCTTGGCCGCATCGGCCCGCAGCGCCACGCTCACAGCATCCCGCGCCCAGGCCACAAACTCGTCAGGCTCATCAAACAACCGCTCCGGCACCTGCCAATACGCCATGACACCGCGCTTGCCGGCTTTGGATTCATACGTGAATGGATTCATGCCTTCCGCCTCGAAGGCCGGACGGTTTTGGTCATCCACCTTGAAATACACGACGTCGTCGGCGATGAGTGCAAACATCAGCCCGTCCGCAAACAGCCCCGCACCGCCAAACATGCGGCGCGCGGTTACAGGCCCGAGCGGATGCAGAAGCTCAAGCAGAAAATTAGTGTATTCAGAGTGTGAGGCCATGAGCGTGACTGTGCCACAGTCACGCTGCGCCCTGGAAGCGCGGGATTATTGCGGCGCTGTTTCCTGAATTGGTGCCGGTTTGGCAGCCGTCAGCGTCACGCTTTCACCGCAGCCGCAGGCGTCGGTCTGGTTGGGGTTGTTGAACACGAAGCCTGAGCGCAGCTTGGTTTCTTCGTAGTCCATTTCCATGCCGAGCAAAAACAGGATGGATTTTGCGTCGATCAGAATTGTCACGCCCTTGTCCGTCACAACCTCGTCAAGCGGTGCGGTTTCGCTCGCATAGTCCAGCTTGTAGGCCATGCCTGCGCAGCCTGCGTTCTCAAGGCCAAGACGCACGCCTACAATCGGCTCGTCGGATTTGGCGATGATTGCCTTGATCCGGTCGGCGGCCTTGTCTGTGAGCGTTATTACCTGTCCTGCCATTTTCCTACTCTCTCGCTTGCGTCCTTGTCATGTGCTTACCGCGCGGGCCCGTTTCAAGCCGGGCACGAAACCAATCAGAACATGTTGAGCGCTACTTTGGCTTCATCCGACATACGTTCGGGGGTCCATGGCGGGTCAAACACCAGGTTGACCTTCACGTCGCCCACACCATCAACCGAACTGATCGCGTCTGACACCCATTGCGGCATTTCGCCTGCTACCGGACAGCCGGGCGCGGTCAACGTCATGTCCACTTCAATGTCACGGTCGTCTGACACGTCAATTTTGTAGATCAGACCGAGTTCATAAATATCAACCGGGATTTCCGGGTCATACACGGTCTTGATCGCGCCGATCAGATCATCCGTCAGGGCGTCGAGTTCCTCTGGCGGAATCGCGGATGCCTGGATGTTGGGCGCGGTTGCCGATGGCGCATCTTCCGCTGGCGTAACATTATCGCTAACTGTGTCGTTCATCTGCTCACCCCTCCAGGGGGCATCTGGCTAGCCAAGAAACTCACGCGCTTTTTCAAGCGCCTCAACAAAAGCATCCACGTCGCTGCGGGTATTATACATGGCAAACGACGCGCGCGCCGTGCCGGTGACACCCATATGGGCCATCAGCGGCTCGGCACAATGCTGGCCGGCGCGAATGGCAACACCTGAGCGGTCCACAATCGTTGCCACATCATGGGGGTGTGCGCCCTCGACCGAGAATGACAGGATCGCGCCCTTGCCCGGCATGGTGCCGTGAATGGTGATCCAGTTGAGGTCTTTTACCCGCGCGGTTGCATAGGTAATCAGATCTTCTTCCTGTGCGCGGGCGGCGGCGCGGCCAACCTGTTCCACATAATCAATGGCGGCACCAAGACCGATGGCCTGCACGATTGGCGGCGTGCCGGCCTCAAACTTGTGCGGCGCGTCTCCATAAGAGATGGCGTCCATCGTCACTTCGCGGATCATTTCGCCGCCGCCCTGATAGGGCTGCATGGCGGCGAGCAGTTCCGCCTTACCATAGAGTGCGCCGATGCCGGTGGGGCCGTAGAGCTTGTGGCCGGTCATCACATAGAAGTCGCAGCCGATGGCCTGCACGTCGGCATCCAGATGCACCGCGCCCTGACAGCCGTCAATCAGCACTGCCGCGCCCACCGCGTGAGCCATGTCGGTGATCTTTTTGGCGTCCACCACACTTCCCAGCACGTTGGACATATGCGTGATGGTGACAAACTTTGTTCTGGGGCCAAGCGCCTTTTCATAGGCGTCCATGTCGAGCGAACCATCGTCCAGCACGGGTATCCATTTGAGCACCGCACCCTGCCGCTCGCGCAGGAAGTGCCAAGGCACAATGTTGGAGTGGTGCTCCATCACCGACAAAATGATTTCATCGCCCGGCTGAATGCGCGGGGCCAGATAACCCTGCGCCACGAGGTTCATTGCCTCGGTGCCACCCTTGGTGAATATGATTTCGTCCGTGGTCGGCGCATTCAAAAACGCACGGACTTTTTCCCGCGCATCTTCGAAGGCCTGCGTTGACGCATTGGCGAGGAAATGCAATCCGCGATGCACGTTGGCATAGTCTTCGGCGTATGCCTTGCGGATCGCATCCAGCACCTGAACGGGCTTTTGTGCCGACGCCGCATTGTCGAGATAGACCAGCGGCTTGCCATAGACTTCGCGCGACAGAATGGGAAAGTCGGCGCGGACGCGCCCAACGTCAAACGCCGTGTGCGGCGTATCCTCACGGATGATTTGCGCTGCTTCCGTCATACATCTGCCTCCAGACCAGTCGCGGTTTCCTCTGGTGCGCCAAGACGCCGGGCCAGCAGGTGTTTGATCGCGAGGCCAATGTCGCCGTCGTCAAAACCGTCCACCACGTCATCAAGGAAACCCGCCACCAGAAGTGCACGGGCGGCTTTTTCGTCGATGCCGCGGCTCATAAGGTAAAATATAGCGTCCTGGTCCGGCTCGCCAATGGCCGAGCCGTGGGCGCAGATCACGTCGTCCGCATAGATTTCCAGCATCGGCTTGCTGTCCATCTCGGCCTTGCGTGACATCAGCAATGCACGGGCCTGCATCTGAGCGTCAATCTTCTGGGCGTGTTCGCGCACCAGAATTGTGCCCTGAAACACGCCGCGTGATTTGTCGTCCAGCACATAGCGATAGGTTTCTTCGCTTTGGCAGTTGGGCACGGCATGGTCAATGAACAGGGTATTGTCCATCACGGCATCATTGCCCAGCAACGACAGGCCGTTGATGTTTGCACTGGCGTTTTCACCTGCAAAATGAACCCGCTCACTGGTGCGGGCACGCCCGGCGCCAACAGCAAGGCTCAGCGTGTTGTAGTTTGTGCTCTCACCAAGCCTCACACGCTTTTGCGCCACGCGCACAGCATCTTTGGCATCAGCATAGATGGCCACGTGACGCAGGCTGGCCGTATCACCAACAATGGCGCTCATGGCGAGTGTTGCAAAAAGCGGCGTGGTGGCCGTGTCGCTGCGAGTTTCAAGCAACGTCAGGTTGGCACCCTCTTCCACCACCACAACACTGTGGGCATGGTAATGCGCGTTGGCGTTGCCCGTTGACAGCCAGACAAGCTCCAGCGGCTTTTCAACTTTCGTGCCTGCTGCAACATGTATAGCCGCGCCGTCTGATGCATAGGCGAGGTTCAACGCATCCAAAACGTCTTTGGTGGCATGGTGACTTTGAAGTGCGTTATCAAACCACGGGTCACGTGCCTCTGCCGCATCCGCGAAACTTGTGATCGTCAGCCCGTTCGGCAAACCATCAAGATCAGACTGCGCTGCGTCCAGGCGCCCGTTCACGAACACGGCCACGTGACGGTCAATGGCCTCAAACAACTGGGCTGCCGGGTCAGACACCTCGGCCGCTGCACTGCCGTGCTGCGCCAGCGTCAGTGCGCCGGACTTGGCCAGCATCTGGCGCAGGTCAAAATAGCGGTACTCCTCAACGCGCCGATGCGGCAGGCCGTCATTGGCAAATGTACGGATGGCGGAGGTACGAAGCTCGCCAAGCCAAGCCGCGCCGGGAAGGCGCGCGGAAGCGTGAGCGTCAACGAAGCCGGTCTCGATGGGCAAAGGTGTAGGTGCGGGTCTTGACATTGTGTCAGGCCGCGTCGCTGGTGATGCCGGCATAGCCGGTGGTTTCAACTTCGAGCGCCAGTTCCTTGGGGCCGGATTTTACGATTTTTCCGCCTGCCAGAATGTGCACCTGGTCAGGCACAATGTGATCGAGCAGTCGCTGATAGTGGGTGATGACCAGCATGGAGCGCTCAGGCGAGCGCAGCGCGTTCACGCCTTCTGCAACCACGCGCATGGCGTCCACATCAAGGCCTGAATCGGTTTCGTCCAGAATGGCCAGCGTTGGTTCCAGCAGCGCCATTTGCAGCGTTTCAGCACGCTTTTTCTCACCGCCTGAAAAACCCACATTCAGCGGACGTTTCAGCATGTCATCGGTGATGTTCAGGCTTTTGGCTTTTTCGCGCACCAGCTTGAGGAAACGCACCGCGTCCAGTTCCTCCTCACCACGCGCAACGCGCACGGCATTGAGGGCCGTTTTGAGGAACGTCATGGTGGTGACGCCGGGAACTTCTGTGGGGTACTGGAACGCCAGAAACACACCGGCAGCAGCACGCTCATTGGGCTCAAGCTCGGCAAGATCCTTGCCGTTGTAGGTGATCGAGCCTTCGGTGATGTCATAGCCGGAGCGACCCGCCAGCACATAGGACAGCGTGGATTTGCCGGAGCCGTTTGGCCCCATCACCGCGTGTACTTCACCGGGTTTCAGCGTGAGGTTAATCCCCTTGAGAATTGCCTTGCCGCCGACTTCAACGTGCAGATTTTTGATTTCAAGCATGTGTCTTTTTTCCGTAGTAGGACGGTGATTAGCCGACGCTTCCTTCAAGGGAGATGCCGACGAGTTTTTGTGCTTCTACCGCAAACTCCATCGGCAGCTGTTGCAGCACCTCCCGGCAAAAACCGTTGACCAGAAGGGCCACAGCTTCTTCTTCCGGCAGGCCGCGGGCCTGGCAATAAAACAGCTGGTCTTCTGACAGTTTCGATGTGGTGGCTTCATGCTCCAGTACAGCCGACGGGTTGCGGCTTTCGATGTAGGGCACCGTGTGGGCCGAACATCTGTCGCCGATCAACAGGCTGTCGCACTGGGTGAAATTACGGGCATCTTCAGCGGACGGATAAATACTCACCAGCCCGCGATAGGTATTGGAAGATTTGCCCGCCGAAATGCCCTTGGAGATGATGCGGCTGCGGGTGTTCTTGCCCAGATGGATCATCTTGGTGCCTGAATCCACCTGCTGCGCGCCATTGGAAATGGCGATCGAGTAAAACTCGCCGGACGAATTGTCGCCGCGCAGCACGCAGCTTGGATACTTCCACGTCACCGCAGAGCCGGTTTCAACCTGCGTCCACGAGATTTTGGAGTTGTCGCCCCGGCAGTCGCCGCGCTTGGTCACGAAATTGAAGATGCCACCCTTGCCATCCTCATCACCGGGATACCAGTTCTGCACGGTAGAGTATTTGATTTCGGCGTCATGGTGCGTGACCAGCTCAACCACGGCTGCGTGCAGCTGGTGCTCGTCGCGCATGGGTGCCGTACAGCCTTCCAGATAGCTTACATATGAGCCTTCATCGGCAATGATGAGCGTACGCTCAAACTGGCCGGTATCGCGCTCATTGATGCGAAAATAAGTGGAAAGCTCCATCGGGCAGCGCACGCCCTTGGGGATGTACACAAACGAGCCGTCGGAAAAGACCGCGGCGTTGAGCGCTGCAAAATAGTTGTCCGTAGCCGGAACAACGCTACCCAGATACTCCTTCACCAGTTCAGGGTGCGAGTGCACGGCTTCGGAAATGGGGCAAAAAATCACGCCCGCCTCTGACAGCTTTTCCTTGAAGGTTGTCACCACCGACACGCTGTCAAACACGGCATCCACCGCCACGCCAGCGAGCATCTTTTGCTCATTCAGCGGGATGCCGAGTTTCTCATAGGTGCGCAGCAATTCAGGATCGACTTCATCCAGGCTTTTGGGCCCGTCACCCTGGCTCTTGGGGGCGGAGTAATAATAGTAATCCTGATAGTCGATCTTGGGGTAGTTGACCTTGGCCCAGTCCGGCTCATCCATTTCAAGCCAGCGGCGAAATGCTTCCAGGCGATAATCGAGCATCCACTCCGGCTCGCCCTTTTTGGCCGAGATGAAGCGCACGGTGTCCTCGTTCAGGCCCTTGGGTGCCTTGTCGCTCTCAATGTCCGTATAGAAACCATATTTGTACTTGTCGCCCTGGCCGAGACCTTCGACGTCGCGCACTGTTTCCTGTACTGCTGCCATTGTCTTTCCTACTCACCTGCCGCGCGCATGGGAGTGCGCGGAGAACTCATAACGGTCAGAGCCTGATCGAGGCTCGTGCAAAATCTATCAATGTCGTCAGCGGTTGTGGTCCAGCCAAGACTGAGGCGGATGGCTCCGCGCGCCAGATCAGGCGCAACACCCATGGCGTCCAGCACATGGCTGCGGGCCACCTTGCCGGATGAACATGCAGAGCCGGAACTAACGCATACGCCGCTCAAATCCAGCGCCATCAGCAACGTCTCGGCACTGACGCCATCAAAGGCGATGCAGGATGTGTTCGGCAACCGTGGCGCTGCATGGCCGATCACCTGTGCTGCATGGCCACCAGCAGCAAAAATCGCCGCGGCACTGGCCAGCACACGTGCTTCCATGGCGTTGCGCAATGGCGCAAGCGCCTGCACCGTTGCAATGTCTTCGGCAGCGACCTGCGCTGCCGCACCAAAACCCGCAATGCCGATCACGTTTTCCGTGCCCGCGCGACGACGAAGCTCCTGCCCGCCTCCACGCAGTTGCGGTTCAACGCCGCCCTTACCACGCACAATGAGGGCACCGGTGCCCTGCGGCCCGCCGACCTTGTGGGCCGAAAGCGACACAGTGTGTGCGAGCGACACATCAGAAAAGGGCAACTTGCCCGCGTGTTGCACAGCATCCACATGCACGCGGCCGCCAGCGTCCTTAACGATGCCTACAACCTTACTGACAGGTTGAATGACCCCGGTCTCATTGTTGGCTGACATGAGGCATACCAGAGCCGGACGCGGGTCAGACGAAAGGTCGTGCGCCAGTGCTTCGATGTCGGCTACGCCGTTGGCATCAACCGGGAGGACAGACACGTCAGCACCGGCGGCCATGGCAGCCGTGGCGGTGTCCAACACGCTGGCATGCTCTGCTGCCGATACAATCAGACGCTTCACCTGGCCAGACGCCAGTGTGCCGAGGATTGCGAGGCTGTTGGCCTCGGTCCCGCCGGACGTGAAAACCACTTCGTCCGGCGCGCACAGTGCCAAAGCCGCTACCTGAGCGCGCGCGTCTTCGACAATGCGCCGCGCGGTGCGCCCCGCGCGATGCACGGACGAAGGATTGCCGCCACCCGCCAGCGCCTCCATAGCGGACATCATCGCGGTGCGCGCTTGCGGTCGCAGCGGCGCTGTCGCGTTGTAATCCAGATATGTGATGTCAGCAGGCACGGTGATGTGCTTCCCGTTCGCGACTGGTGAGTGATGCAACGCTCGTCAGGCTATTCGCCTGCGAGAGCTGTTCGAGCAGACAGATCGCCGGAGGTATCCCTCGCCATCTGAGGAGCAGCCACGTGTTCGTCGACACCAAACATGCCGCTGCGGCCAAGAACCCGCCGGTTGATGACGTCGCCCAGCGATACTTCGCTGAGAAACAGATGTATCTGGCGGCTCAGCTCGTCCCACAAATCGTGGGTGATGCAGCGCGTGCCGTTGCCAAGGCATCCTTCGGCGCTGCCGGTCTTGCAGCGGGTGGCTTTTATGGGCTCATCGACAGAGAGAATTATGTCGGAAATCTGGATGTTGTCCGGGTCACGGGCCAGATGGTAGCCGCCGCCGGGGCCGCGCACACTCTTGACGATGCCTGCCTTACGCAGCTTGGCAAAGAGCTGTTCCAGGTAGGACAGCGAAATCTCCTGTCGGCCGGCAATTTCTCCAAGGGACACAGGTTTTTTGCCGCCGTGGTGAGCCAGATCAGCCATCGCCATAACGGCGTACCGGCCTTTGGTGCTGAGTTTCATCAGATCGTCTCCCGTAGATGTCGCTGCTGGCAGACCCGATGATCGAGCCTGCGCACGTGGCGTTGACGTGGTGTTTCGGACACCGCCGCCGCTGTGACCCCCGGTACTAAGCCCGCGCCCTTAAACACCTATCTGCCCTGACCGGCACATGAATGCTTGCAATTGCCGCACGCGCTTATGCTAAGAGGGAGCCCAAATGGGCACCCTTGTGTCCATAGATATTAAACCTGAGTGTTTTAGTCAAGAAAGGGGTGCGGGAAAAATCCGGCCAAAGCTGGCCTTTTGCGCGAAATCCGTTTGATTCCCGACTAAAAAAGTCGGAATAAAACCGCGATCAGACGCACTGCTTTTTCCGCCCGTGTGAATCCATCCATGCCCGACGTGATTTTCAATGGTCCTGCAGGCCGTATCGAAGGCCGCTACCACCATCAAGGCAAGCCGAACTCCCCCATCGCGATGATCCTGCATCCGCATCCGCAGTTCGGCGGCACCATGAACAACTCGATTGTGTATGAGATGTTCTACATGTTTGCCAATCGCGGCTTTTCAGTGCTGCGGTTCAACTTTCGCGGTGTAGGCCGCAGTCAGGGCGGTTTTGACGGTGGCATCGGCGAGTTGTCGGATGCAGCGGCAGCGCTCGACTGGGTTCAGACCTACAATGTTGACAGCCGCACCTGCTGGGTGGCGGGGTTTTCGTTTGGCGCGTGGATCGGGATGCAGTTGTTGATGCGGCGGCCTGAAATTGACGGGTTCATTTCAGTTGCTCCGCCCGCGAACTCCTACGATTTCAGCTTTCTGGCACCCTGCCCGTCATCCGGCATTTTTGTGTCCGGCGATCAGGACCAGGTGGCTCCGGTGGAAGATGTTGAAAAACTCGTCGAGCGCCTGCGCGCTCAAAAAGGCATCATCATTGACCAGGAGATCATAAAGGGTGCCAACCATTTCTTTGAGGATCACTCAAAGCCGCTTATGGACACGGTGAGCAAATATCTGGATCGCCGCCTGGAAGAAGACAAACGCAACGCCAGCTAAACAGCTTGTTGTGGCCCGGCTCACGCGGCACGCACGCCTGCCTTGTGCAGCGTGCCGCCGGTCTGAGGCTGTGATACGCCGGTGGTTGTGGGCAGTGACAACGGCTCGCCCTTAAGGCTGCGCACGGCAAGATAGGCGAAGGCTTCCGCCTCCAGCGTGTCGCCACGCCAGCCGGCATCTTCTGCGGCAATGACATCCGTTTTCAGTCGCTTTTTGAGTTCGGTCATGATGACCGGGTTACGCCTGCCGCCGCCAACCACAATCCATTTGACGGGCGGTGCCGACAGGTGCTCAAGCGCACGCGCAACGCTTTGCGCTGTGAAGGCCACCAGCGTCGCCGCACCATCGCGGTCTGACAGATGCCGCGCAGGGTCAGCGGAAAAATCCAGACGATCGAGGGATTTGGGCGGCGGGCGGTCGAAATAGGCGTTGGCCAGAAGCTGTGCCAGCACATCCTCGTTCACCACTCCGGCCATCGCCAGCGCGCCATTGTGGTCAAAAGGCTCTCCGGTATGGGCGAGCATCCACTCATCGATGAGAACATTAGCCGGGCCGGTATCAAAGGCGACGGGCGGTGTTGACCCATCATCAGGGATCCAGGTGACGTTGCCGATGCCGCCCAGATTGAGAACGGCGACAGGCCCGCTGCCGCTTTCAACATGCGCCAGCGCCAGGTGATAGAGTGGTGCCAGCGGCGCGCCCTCGCCGCCTGCTGCCATATCAGCCGACCGAAAATCATTCACCACATTGATGCCGGTCCGATCTGCCATGAGCGCGCCGTCGCCCAGTTGAAGTGTCCAGCCTGCATCCGGCCGGTGTGCCATCGTCTGACCATGAAAGCCAATCACATCGAACTCGGAGGCGTGCATATTGGCCTCGACCAGCAGTGTGTTGACCACATCTGCCTGCATCAGCGTTATGTCGCGTTCGAGCGATTTTAAACTGTCGGGCAAGGGTCGGGGGCCTGCCATGGCCAATGCATCCTTCAGGTGGGCCGCCACCTTGTCGCGCAGGGTACGTGGATAGGGCACGCAGAGCGACGGGCCCGGCTCCACCAGCCGGTCACCATCGGTGGTGAGGATGGCAGCATCCACCCCATCCATTGAGGTGCCGCTCATCAGGCCGATCGCGCGATAAGGGCGGTTGCGGGGTGACACAGAAGGGGGCACTGGCAGCTGCTTCCGGTTCGTACTGCTTCATGTTAATCGGGCTTCATGCTAATCGGACGCTCGCCGATTGTCCCCCCTCAAGTGCCATACCTGCACGAAAGCGGTTAAACCCATGACCTCCTACGCCTCAGACTTTCTGACCCGCTTGTCGCAGCGCGGTTTTATTCAGCAATGCTCAGATGCGGATGCGCTGGATAAAAGCGCGGCTTCCGGAGTAGTCACGGGCTATATCGGGTTTGACTGCACCGCCCCAAGCCTGCACGCAGGCTCACTGGTGCAGATCATGATGCTGCGGATTTTGCAGCAGACCGGCCACCGGCCAATTGTCGTCATAGGTGGCGGCACCACACGCATTGGCGACCCTTCATTTCGGGATTCAGCGCGGCCACTGCTGGACGACGCGCAGATTGAGCTCAACAAGGCCGGCATCCGCAAGGTGTTTGAAAAGTTCCTGAGCTTCGACGACGGACCCACCGGTGCCATCATGGTGGATAACCGGGAGTGGCTGGACGGGCTGGACTATGTGGATTTTCTGCGCGACGTCGGCCGGCACTTTTCGGTCAACCGCATGTTGTCGTTTGAAAGCGTCAAGGCGCGGCTGGAGCGCGAACAGAACCTGTCGTTCCTTGAGTTCAACTACATGATTATTCAGGCCTACGACTTTGCGGAACTGTTCCGTCGCTATGGCTGCACATTGCAGATGGGCGGCTCTGACCAGTGGGGCAATATCGTCAACGGCATAGACCTTGGCCGCCGCATGGATGATGCGTCGTTGCTGGGACTGACCTCGCCGCTGCTGACCACCGCCTCCGGCACCAAGATGGGCAAAACGGCGGACGGGGCTGTATGGCTCAACGAAGACATGCTGTCGGCCTATGACTACTGGCAATATTGGCGCAACGTGGAAGACGCCGACGTTGGCAAGCTGCTGCGGCTGTTCTCGGAACTGCCACTGGATGAAATAGCCCGCCTTGAAGCGCTTGAGGGTGCCGAACTGAACGACGCCAAAAAAGTGCTGGCGACGGAAGCAACGGCAATGGCGCATGGGCGCGAGGCGGCACTGGCGGCAGAAGAAACCGCCCGCCAGACATTTGAAGCCGGCCAGGTGTCGCAGGACCTACCCACGGTCACGCTCGGCACTGACCAATGGGACGGCGGACTTGGGCTGCTGACAGCGCTTGTTGAAGCAAAGCTCAGCGCCTCTACCAGCGAAGCGCGTCGGCTCATTCAGGGTGGTGGCGTCAAGGTCAATGACGCGCCGGCCAACGACTGGCGGCAAACACTAAGTGACGCCGATATGGTGGATGGCGCAGTCAAACTTTCGGCGGGCAAAAAGCGGCACGTGCTGCTCAAGCGCGGCTGACACAGCTTAGCTGTCGTCGTCGGGCGCTATGGGCTGTGCATCCGGATAGATATTTGCTGTTGGCTCTGGTGCCGATGGCTCTTGTGCTGTTGGCTCTGGTCCGGCTTGAGCAGGCCCGCTGCCCTTCCCGTCTGCCGCATCCTCGCTTGACTGGCCGCCAAACTCAAATATGCGCCTGAAAATGCCCGGCACAAAGGCGGCCAGCGGATTCACAGTCACTTCCGGGTTATCAGACTTGCCCGAAATGCCGTAGGTGATGCCAAACAACCCCTCACCTTCGCGGCCGACAAACAAATCTCCCAATACAGGAATGTTGCCGAGGAAACTGTTCACTGTGTAGGCGGGAACGATAGTGCCGCCCAGATCAACCACATCTGTCTCGCGGTTTACGTGACCCTTGATGGTCGCGCCAATGGCGGGGCCCGACATGATCGCATCATCCAGATCAATCGCCTTGTCGTTGACGCGCACCGGTGCATCAAGGCGGGTAAACAAAATACCTTCGCCCTGTAGCGTATCGTTGATGCCGGTCAGCGAGCCGAGCGTCAGAATGTTGGCGAGCACAGGTGCATTGCGCACGCGCAGGTTGGTACCGGTCAACCGTCCTTCCAGCGGACTGCCCTCAATGCGGTCGTCGATCCGGGCGTCAAACTCAATGTCGCCGCCCTGCATGTTTTCGTATAGATCAAGACTGCGCAGTACTGCACCGGCGTTTTGCGACGTCGCCCTGATGGCGCGCGCTTGAAACGTCGTTGGCTTCATTTCGATGAGCAGCGCGCCGCCACTTTCAAATATTCCGTCAACGGACAGTTGCTGCATCCGCCCCTGCTCCATGGTGAGCGACGCCTTGCCATTTCGCACCACCTCGCCGCCATGGGCGGTTACACGGTCAACATTGGCAGTGGCAATGATGACGGGTATCGGCTCATCGTCCGCCGCAACGGGTTCAGGGTCTTCAAACAGTCCATCGAGAAAATCGCGCGCATCAAAAACGGGTCCGCTGAAGTCAAACCGCATGATCCCTTCTTCGGGTATGCCCTGCACCGTTCCCGTCAGGTCAGTGCCGTTGCTCAACTGCACGCGCGAAATAGTGGCGCGCGTAATTTCGCGCTCCGGGTTGAGAAAGATATCCGCCTGCAACTGCACACTTTCACCCACAAGATTGAGCCCGGTGAGTGTGCTGCTGCCGTCGTCGGCCTCGGTGTAGGTGCCCACAAGCCTGGCTGGAATGCCCGGCTCCTTGACCCAGTTGATGGTTGGTTCGGTGAGCGTGACGGGGCCAAGGTCGAGATCGAACAGGGCCGTGGCTATCTGCGGGCCTTTACCGGTGAGAGTGGCCCGCACCGGCAGCGCGCCGGTGATGTTGCGCCCGAATTCAAGCCCCACCCTGTCGCGGGCCGGGTTATCAAAAATACCGCTGATTTCAAACGTACTGCTGGGACGACCGCGCGCCTCAAAGTTTTCAGCCCACACCATGGTGATGGGTGTTTGCGCAAGGCTCATTTTGCCCTGCGCCTTAAGTCCTGTGTTGGTAACATCAAAGGACATTTCACCATCGTTCAGAGAAATGTCCTCGCCGATATCGGGCAGGACCAGATTGCTCACCGTACCGTTCGCGTTCAGCATCACATCGCGGAACAGCAATTGACTGCGCATTGGCAATGTGACCTTGAGGTTTGCCGTTGCAGTGCCGGTCACATCGCGCGGATCAAGCCCAAAGCCTGAAGGATAGCCCAGCGGTTCCTGGTCGAGCAGCGACAGGATGCTGGTCATGGACCCTGCCGCATTCACATCAATGTAGGCGTTGCTGCCGCGGATATGAAAGTCTCGCGTTGTGAAACTGCCTGCGCTGATCTGCACGAGACCACCATTGGGCGGGGATATCTGGCCGCCCGTCAGGTTGGCTGTGTAGGAATTTCCGGTCAGCATCATGGTGCCGCGGGCATCCGTAATGGGTGGCAGATCGCCGAGATAGCGCAGCGTCACATCGGCAAAATCCATCTGCATGGAAATGGCGTCGTCCGGCGGAGGAGATTGCTCAAGCTCGCCGTTGGCCGCGTCTATGCGCAAGCGGCCTTTGTCGAGCAGGCCACCTGAAACATTTTCGCTTACCCATTCCCGCGCGCCATGCGCCACGCGCGGCGGCCATGCCTGCAACAGATCAGACAGCAAAAGATTCTCGACATTGCCATCCAACACCATGCCAACGCCGCCATCGGCCAATTCCTCAATCATGCCGGCCAGCGACACATAGCCTTCGCCCAGCATCACGGCGGCGTTCTCTATCTGGAGCAGACCAGCTTGAGGGCTGAAACGCACGGTGCCATCAAAGCCGTCAATCCGGGCGATGCCGGTGGTCACTTTGGGAATGTTGATTGCTGAGGGGGCCAGTTTGACAGCAAGGCGCACGTCCTCAATGCCGCCTTGCGGGCTGACAGTGACGTCGCCTTCACCTGCAAGCGATATGTCTATTGCCTCACCCTTGACTGTGAGTTCGGCAAGCGTGACGCGGCCTTCGGGCCACAACAATTGTCCGCTCAGGCGCGCACTCTCAATGGCGTAGCGCCACGGCTGCGGGGTGTAGGGCGGGCGCGGGTCTTCGGGTTGCGGGTTGCCGTCAAAATCAAGGGGCTTGGGCGGATAAAACGGCGCGGGCTCATCCAGCGGCAGGGTCAGCGTTCCAGGGCCTGCGGTCACATTTACGGCAAGATCTCTGATTGCGAGGCTTTGTCTGTCGAGCCTGGCAACCACCTGGCCGGACATGGCGCTGTCGAGCATGGCCAGCGGTTCGAGTGCCACCATGGTGCGGGCAAAGTCCGGCAGTCTGATACCGTTGACCTTTGTTGAAATCACCACCGGTTCTTCGTCGTCGGCCGCCCGCACCGTGCCGATCAGATCCCACTCGCCACCGGGCGAAAGAACATGGGCATTGATAACGCCTGCCAGACCAAGCGGCGTATTGCGAAACTCAAGTCCCACATCGGAGGCGAGCCATAAGCCGCCTGACCGCTGATCGAACACAGTCACGGATGCATTCTGAATGCTCAGCCCTTCAAGATATCGGCCTGCGTCGGCTGATGCAGCAGGTTCATCGCGTGGTGCCGACACTGCTTCGATCAATGTCGAGACAAGCTGGCTGCCTTCCTCCGATACGGTTGGTTCAGGCGCGGGCAAGGCTACTTCGCCCGGCATATTCGTGAGACCAAAGCGCATGGCACCATCAATGCCGCGCACGAGTGTCAGTGACGCTCCTTCAAACGACAGCTTCTTGGGCACCAGCCGCCCGGCCAGTGCAGCGCGGAGGCTGAAGTCCACCGCCATGCGTGGCACATTGACGACCCGCCGCCCTTCTTTACCCAGAATGGAAACGTCCACCGCCTGTAGTTCCAGCGCGCCGTCGGCGCTCGCCCAGACAACCACCATGTCTGCAATTTCAAGCGAGTAATCCGGCAGACGGTCGTTGGCGGCCTGGGTCACAATGGGCGTGAGAAAACTCACCGGCAGCGGACCCTGCGCCAGCCGCCAGGCGACCACACCCACAAGGACCACCGTTACGGCGGCAAGGCCTGCAACAACTTCAAGCGTGATTTTGGTGGCGGGGCGGATCACCGGAGGTTGTGTCTCATCTGGTTTGGTTCTGATTGGCTTGAGTGGGCGCGGCGTGCCGGTTTTTGAATGCCAGTTCCGAATCAACGTTCATAATGGCAAAAACCATCACTAAAAGAGTGCCGTAACCTGGCATTGGACCATATAAAGCAACTTGAAACCCAAATGTGGCACTGGCGCGGTCGGGCGCATTGCGCCAGTCCCGGTAACTCTGTGGAGAACAGTACAATGGCAGGCGACCTATCAGCTGGTGATAAAGCACCGGCGTTTTCAATGCCCACCGATGGCGACGGCAAAACGGCGCTCAAGGATTACAAGGGCAAGGCGCTGGTGCTGTATTTTTATCCCAAGGACGATACGTCTGGTTGCACCAAGCAGGCGATCGGGTTTTCCGAGCACAAGAAGGCCTTTGAAAAAGCGGGTGCGGCCATTCTGGGCGTGTCGCGCGATCCGGTGCAGAAGCATGACAAGTTCAGGGACAAGCACGCGTTGTCCATCACGCTTGGCTCTGACGAAGCAGGCGACGTGACGCAAGCCTATGGTGTGTGGGTGGAGAAGAGCATGTATGGCCGCAAATATATGGGCATCGAGCGCTCGACGTTCCTGATTGACGGCAAGGGCAAGATTGCCCGCGTATGGCGCAAGGTCAAAGTACCGGGCCACGTGGAGGAAGTGCTTGAAGCTGCGAAGGCGCTTTGACCTTACCTCCTCCATCTCTTCCTGCTGCGGCGTTAGGCGTTTTGCTTACCGCTGATGCTGAAGCAAAAGCTTTGGCGGCGCGGCAGATGGCGGCGGACTGGCGCGCGGGCACGTTGACATGGCCGGGCACCCGCATTGATGTGCCTTCCCGGCCTGCGCGTCCGGCGCGGCCTGAACTGGTGGCGCCACGCCATACCAAACGGCGCGGGCCAGGCAGCTTAGCCGGACGTATTTCGCTGCTGCACGCGCTGGCGCACATTGAACTCAACGCCATTGATCTGGCCTGCGATCTGGTTGCGCGGTTTCAGGTGGACGGCACACACCCGTTGCCGACATCTTTTGCCGACGACTGGGTGAAGGTGGCCGATGATGAGGGAAAGCACTTCTTGATGCTCAACGCCCGGCTTGCCGAACTTGGGGCCGCCTATGGCGACCTGCCTGCTCACGACGGGCTGTGGCAGGCCGCAGAAACAACCGCGCACGACTTTGCCGCTCGGCTGGCAATTGTGCCGCTGGTGCATGAGGCGCGCGGCCTTGATGTAACCCCGCAGACTGTTGCAGCTCTTGAGCGCGCCGGTGATACCGCAAGCGCGGGTATTCTCGCAGTCATTTACCGCGATGAAATCGGCCATGTGGCTGCCGGCGTGCGGTGGTTTGAAGCAGCGGCCACCCATCGGGATGTAGCGGCAAAGCACCTTTTTGAGGCATGTGTTGCCCGCTATCACGGCGGCGAACTGAAAGGTCCGTTCAATGAACCGGCCAGGGCCGAAGCCGGAATGGCTGCGTTATTGGGGCGTTAGGTCACATTTGCTGCGGCACGCAGGCGTGGCACAGGGCTTGCTGTCGTACACAAAGACATTGTTTGTGCGGCCCAATTGAGGGTTGGTCCCGAATTGGTTCAGTTTCATGCCGTTTTGATTAACCAGGTCAGGGAATCTTAACCTCAACCGGTTGAAATCGTTTAAGCAATAAGGTTCTATGCCTCCCTTGGGGGGTCACAGACGCTTAGAGGGGTAGAGTGTCACATAACTCCGATTTTCTTGGTTCGGTGGTTCGGGGGTTCCGCCGGGTCTTCACCGAGCGCCAGTTCTATTTGCGCAGCCACGGTCAGGTCCAGTTTATGGCCCTGTCGGGCTGGACGCAGGGCGTGCTCGCGCTGGCAGCCGTTTTCTTTCTGGGCTGGGTTGGCTTCACGTCGGTGAATGTGGTCTTTCAGGACCAGATCATTGCCGCAAAAGACCGCAAGTTCGTCCGCATGCAGTCTGCCTATGAGCAGCGCATCGCCGAGATGCAGACGGCCTATGACGAAGTGTCCACCGAAATGGTTCTGGCGCAGTCGCGCTTCCTGGCCACCACCAGCGACCTTGAAGCCAAGCACGGATTGCTGGCTGATCTGCTGACGCACAGCCGCGACGTGCGCAGCCAGCTTGATGATATGCGCCGCGAGGTGGCAAAGCTGCCGGGCACGCGCACCGGCAAGACGGATGGTGAAACACGCATCTTGTTGCGGCCCGCCCCGGTTGAGGGCGCATTTCGCGAAAGCCGCGTTGAAATCCTGCCGCCAAACCTGAACCTTGGTTCCCAGGCCAGCCTGCCGGATGCCGACGTGACGGGTATTGGGGGCGCGTTCACCGATCTTGCACAGTCTGCCGACGGTCTGCGACACGAGGAAAAAATCGCGTTCATGGACTACCGCCTCGAAAACCTCGACCTGGTGCAGCAACACCTGGTCAACAGGATCGAGGAAGAGACAGATCTGGAAATCAAAGAGATCGAGTCGATCATCCGCATGACCGGGTTCAACCCGGATGACCTTGCTGAAAAGATGGATGTTGAGGCGATCGCCTATGGCGGCCCGTTCATCAATTACGCCGACACCGTGCTGGACGAAGCAGACAGCAACCAGACGTTTGATCGGCAGATATTCCGCGTTGCAACAAATCTCGACCGGATTTCAGTGCTGAACCAGACGCTGCGCCTGTTGCCGCTGGCCAAGCCGATCTACGGCATCAAGACTACAAGCAATTTTGGCGCCCGCGTGGACCCGTTCAACCGGAAGCTGGCATTCCATTCAGGCATTGATTTTGCCGGCCCCTATGGCACCCCGGTCCATGCCCCGATGGAGGGCACGGTGGTTTTTGCCGGCTGGCGCGGAGCCTATGGGCGTTTTATCGAACTCGATCATGGAAACGGCATAAAGACTCGCTACGCTCACCTGGCTAGCATTAATGTGAAAGTTGGCGACGTTGTTGAGTTTCGTGAAACTCTTGGCAAGGTAGGATCATCCGGTCGGTCAACCGGCCCGCACCTCCATTATGAGGTCTGGGTCGATGGAAAAGTCCAGAATCCGGCCAAATTTTTGAAGGCAGGTCAATATGTTCTCGAAGAAGGATAGCGGCAGCGCATCCAAATCTGCTCCGGCACCCGCGCCGCGTCGCGGACGGTCTGCGCCGTCAATCATCTCGGATGACCTTGTCGTCCACGGAAATCTCATAGCTACCGGTGACATCCAGATTGATGGCACCGTCGAAGGCGATGTGCGCAGTCAGTCGCTGACAGTGGGCGAGCACGCCACCATCACCGGTCAGGTCATGGCGGACGACATCGTTGTCCGCGGTCGCATTGTTGGCTCGATCCGGGCCCGACGCGTGCAGTTGGCCACAACGTGCCATGTCGAAGGCGACATCCTGCACGAAGCTCTTGCTGTTGAGACCGGCGCATTCTTTGAGGGCAACTGCCGTCATTCCGACGACCCGCTTGGCGAAGACATGCCGTCGAAGTCCCCAAGTGACGTTCCCGCATCGCTCAAGATTGCGGATGCGCAACGTCCCGCTGACCGGACAGCATCGGCATCGCCTGCTGCCAGCACACAAAAGCAGGCTGGTACTGCCCCGTCGCAATCGACCTCATCACAGTCAGCCATGCCCTCGTCATCTGCGAAGCCTTCTGACGACAAAGGCGGCGTGGTTGTGAAAGATGGCGCTGTAGTTGTGCGCCGTCCGGCGGCGCAGTAACCACCACTGTCATTGCCCGAACAAGAACAAAGGCCCGCAGCAACGCTGCGGGCCTTTTTCGTTTTAGGTGGCACGGTTTAAGTGGCGCGGTGGTGTGTGTTGGCTACTCGGCGGCTTCGCTGCTGCCGCCCTCTTCCACCTTGTTGGCCAGCGCCGCGGCGAGGAACGGATCAATGCCACCATCCAGCACGGCCTGCGGGTTGCCGATTTCGACATTGGTACGCAGATCCTTCACCAACTGATAGGGCTGCAACACATATGACCTGATCTGGTGGCCCCAGCCGTTGTCGGTCTTGGAAGCGGCCTGCTCCTGTGCTGCTTCCTCGCGGCGCTGCAGCTCAGCTTCATACAGCCGGGCACGCAGCATGGTCCACGCGGTCGCGCGGTTCTTGTGCTGGGAGCGTTCATTCTGGCACTGCACCACGATGCCGGTGGGGTTGTGGGTAATGCGCACAGCACTGTCGGTGGTGTTGACGTGCTGACCGCCCGCACCGGACGCACGGAACGTATCAATGCGCACGTCTGATTCAGGGATGTCGATCTCAATCGAGTCATCCACGATGGGATAAACCCAGACGCTGGCAAAGCTCGTATGCCGTCGCGCCTGACTGTCAAATGGTGAAATGCGTACCAGACGGTGCACGCCGGATTCAGTGCGCAGCCAGCCATACGCATTATGACCTTTGATCTGCAAAGTGGCGGACTTGATGCCTGCTTCATCGCCGGGCGTTTCCGCCACAAGCTCAACCTTGTAGTCGCGCGCCTCGGCCCAGCGCATGTACATGCGCAGCAGCATCTGCGCCCAGTCGTTGGATTCGGTTCCGCCGGCGCCTGCGTGGATTTCAACATAGGTGTCGTTGCTGTCGGCCTCGCCGGACAGAAGCGTTTCAAGCTCGCGTTCAGCAGCAAGATCGCGCGCCTCGCGCAGCGCGTTTTCTGCTTCTGCCACCACGTCGTCGTCGCCTTCGGCCTCGCCCATTTCAATCAGCTCGACGCTGTCGGCAAGGGTGGTTTCAAGCTCACGGTAATTCCTGAGGGCCGTCTCCAGGCGTGTGCGCTCGCGCATCACTTCCTGTGCCTTTTCCGGATCATCCCACAGTGTGGGGTCTTCGGCGCGGACGTTCAGGCCTTCAAGTGCTGTTTGGGTCGCATCCGGGTCAAAGATGCCTCCTCAGCAGTGCAAGCGACTGCTGGAGTTCGTCAACGAGATCGCGGACCTCGGCGCGCATGAAGTGTCTCCTGAAAATGACGGACGGCTGCAGATAGCGCGCAGCATCGTCCGCGCACATCAACCGCCCCAATAAAAGGCTGCGAAGCGCGCAAAACTAGGGCCCAAAGGGCAATCAGTAAAGCCCGCCTGTGCCTGTGCCAAGCGTTGGCACCGGACGCACCGGACCTGCTGTGTCAGAGGCAAAGTCATCAGAGGTGGTGCCGCGCAAAACACCGGTGGGCGCGCGGGGCTCTGTGCCTGCCTTAAAAGCCTCAAGCATGGCATCTGGCGCGCCGGGACTGGCTATCAGACCGGACTTTGCATCCACCCGCACCAACGTCACGCCGGGAGGAATGCGGAACGGGATGGCTGGCTTGTCTGCCAGTTCCACCGCCATGATGTCGCGGAACACAGGTGCCGCAAGCCCGCCACCGGTTTCGCCGCGGCCCATGGGTTTTGGCTCATCAAAGCCGATGAATACACCTAATGCCAGATCAGGCGAGAAGCCGACAAACCACGCATCCTGCTCGCGGTTGGTGGTGCCGGTCTTGCCTGCCAGGGGTTTGCCAACCGCGGCGATGGATCGCCCGGTGCCGCGCTCAACCACGCCGCGCAGCATGGATACAACCTGATAGGCCGTACGCGGATCAATCACACGCTCACGGGTGTCTGAAATGGTCGGCGCAGCCTGACCGGTCCATTCCTCAGCAGCACAACCGGGGCATTCACGTACGTCATTGCGATAGATCGTGCGTCCAAACCGGTCCTGAATACGGTCGATAAGAACCGGCTCAATTCGCTTGCCGCCATTGACGAGCATACTATACGCGTTGGTCATTTTGAGCAGCGTGGTTTCGCCCGCGCCCAGTGACATGGCAAGCACCGGCATCATGTCATCCATGATACCGAAACGGCGGGCATACTCAGACACTTTGTCCATGCCGATGGCCTGCGCCAGCCGCACGGTCATGACGTTGCGCGACTTTTCAAGACCCAGCCGCAGCGTGGACGGTCCATAAAAAGTGCGCGAATAGTTTTCCGGTTTCCACAATGCGAGCCCCGGCCCCTGCTCAATCACAAAAGGTGCGTCCAACACCAGACTTGACGGGGTGTAGCCATTGTCCAGCGCTGCTGCATACACAAACGGCTTGAACGCTGAGCCAGGCTGACGAATGGCCTGTGTTGCCCGGTTGAACTCGGAAAGCTGGTAGCTGAACCCGCCCACAAGCGCGCGAACACGGCCCGTGTGGGGATCCATCGCAACCACAGCGCCGTTCACTTCAGGTATCTGACGCAGCATGTATTGTTTTTGGGCACGCGCTGTTTCGGTGCTCTGGGCGGGTGAAACCCAAATGACATCGCCAGCAGCGAGTACCTGCGTCGTGTCGGTCACTTCCGGGCCGGTGATGCGGTTGTTCTCCGACTTGCGGGCCCATTTGACTTGGGAAAGCGGCACATAGCCCGTTTCACCGGGGTCAATCATGTTGCCGCCCTCATCGAGGTCGGGACGCAGGCCGATCTCGGCCCCTTCGGGGGTCACATCAAGCACGACCGCAAGACGCCAGGGTGCAAGGTCACCGGCAGTGTTCACGCCAACAAGCAGCGTCGGCCAATCGGTCCTGTCTTCCATACGGGCAAAGGGACCACGCCAGCCATGACGTCGATCGTAGGCCACCAGACTTTCACGCAAAGCCCCACGGATCAGTGCCTGGAGGTTTGTATCCACGGTCGTGCGTACCGACAGGCCGCCATCATAAATCTTTTCGTCGCCATATTGCTCAATCGTGCGGCGGCGGACTTCTTCCACGAAATACTGGGTTGCAACAATCTGGGTGCCGCCGGCACGCGGTGTGATGTTGAACGGTTCCGCGCGTGCTACTGATGCTTCAAACGGTGTCACCAGCCCGTTTTCGGTCATCCGGGCCAATACCCAGTTGCGCCGTGCAATGGCGCGTTCGCGCGCTCGAAACGGATGATAATTGTTTGGCGCCTTGGGCAGCGCAGCCAGATAGGCCATTTCGCCGAGCGTCAGTTCATCCAGCGACTTGCCGAAATAGTTAAGCGCTGCGGCAGCGACGCCATATGAGCCAAGGCCCAGGAAAATCTCGTTGAGATAGAGTTCAAGAATACGGTCTTTGGAGTATGCGCTTTCAATCCGTCGGGCGAGCAGCGCTTCCTTGATTTTGCGTTCAAACGACACTTCGTTGGTGAGCAGAAAGTTTTTCGCCACCTGCTGGGTAATTGTCGAGGCGCCCTCAAGACGGCGGTCGTTGAAGTAGTTGGAAACGTTGGACACCGTCGCGCGCAGCACGCCGAACATGTCCACGCCTTCATGATCGTAGAAGTTTTTGTCTTCAGCCGAGAGGAACGCATTGATGAGGTCTTTGGGGATGGCCGTGATCGGCACGTAGAGGCGACGCTCACGGGCGAACTCGGCAATCAGGGAGCCATCATCCGCATGAACACGGGTCATCACCGGCGGTTCATAGACAGCAAGTTGATCGTGCGGCGGCAGATCGCGCGAAAAGCTCCACAGCAAAAACGCAACGCCCAACGCGGCACCAGACGCCAGCACCACACCGGCAACACCCAGATAGGCAAGTATTCTCATCATCAGCACATACACAGTCTGCTTGTGGGGCGGGTGATCTGCCCAAGGGTGGAGCGAAATATACCGTCGTTGAATAAGCTTTGATTATGGCACGGCAATGACCTGATTTTCCAACCAAACCGGGTAGTTGGTGGCAGGATGCCGCAGATACTCACCACGGCGGTTAACACCGGATCCGTCACTGGGCTGCGGCCTCCGCCATACGCTCAGCGAAGTAGGCATCTATGCCCCGCGCGAGAGCCTTGGCCGTTTTTTGGCGCCACGTCCCGGAAGTAAGGCTCACTTCATCGTCACTGTTGGTCAGAAACCCCATTTCGATAAGCACTGAGGGCACATCGGGAGCCTTGAGCACGCGAAAACCGGCAAACCGGTGCGTGTTACGCAGAACCGGCGTGACCTCGGCGATTTTGGGGATCAGCGTCTGCGCAAACCGCACGGACAGGTTTTTAGTCTCGCGCTGGGCCAGATCGATCAGGATGTTGCGGACTTCGTCCACCTCGCCGCCCAGATCAACGCCCGCGATCACGTCGGCCTCATTTTCTTTGCGGGCAAGGCGCGCGGCCTCCGCGTCGGATGCTGTTTCCGACAAGGTATAAACGGATGCCCCGCGCACATCGCGGCGTTCGATTGAATCCGCATGGACGGAGATAAACAGGTCCGCGTTGTGGCGGCGGGCGATAGCGACGCGCTCGCGCAGCTCAATGAAAATATCGGTGTCGCGGGTGAGGTGAACCTCATATTTGCCGCTGGCCCGCAGGGCATCGCCCAGGGTTTTGGCGAACGCCAGCGTGACGTTTTTTTCGCGGGTGCCACGGCCGCCTATGGCACCCGGGTCCACACCGCCATGGCCTGCATCAATGACAATCACCTTGCGCGCGTTGGACACCGGCTGGCGCGCAGGCATATCGGGTTGGGGCGCTGAGGCGACAGGGGCTGACGGGCGGGCATCCGGCCAACCGGCATTCTGGCGGAACGCCGCATCGCTGGTGGCGACAAGATCAAAAACAATCCGCCAGTTTCGACCTGTCGCTGCATCCGGCGGCAACACAAATGAGCGCGACACGGCGGCAGGACCTGCAAGGTCAATCACCACCCGGGCGTTGCCGGGGCGAAACAGGCCATAGCGGAAGCTGCCGACAAGGCCACGGCCCGAAGGCACAAAGTCTGAGGCAAGTTCCCAGTCGAGGGCTGGCAAATCAATAATCAGGCGGTGTGGGTCGGCCAGGGTAAAGGCCTTGGCTTCCACCTTGCCGCTGAGTTCGAGCACAAAGCGCGTGGTCTCGCCGCTTTTGCCAAGACGCACATCGGTGACTGACGGGGCGTTGGCATGAGCAGGCTGCGCGGGTGCAGCCAGCATGGTGGCCAGCACAACGAGCAGGGAAATCACATGTGTCCTGATCGACCAGACCAAATGCAGCATTGAGATAGACGTCCAAACCGGGGGCAGAGTTACTAAATCCGGCATCATATTATGTGCCAATGGATTAACGGCTCATAAACCATCCTGGTCGCAGGCTGCCAGTGATGCTGTTTTTTGGGCATTTTGCGGGCTTTGATCGTGCCGCTTGCGCTTGCTGGCATCGCCCGGCTACAACATGCCTCAGGTATGCATCGCTGAGAAACGCGTTTCATGGGCCGAAAAACGGCCTGAAATCCGCGATTTTGACGAATGTTGACCATTTTGGGCGACTCGCAGGGGACCGGTTTTCAATACCGGAAGAGCGGATTGCCGCCGAACATGATTTTTCCCGTATCGGGGCCCGCGTCAGGCAAACCGCATGGCGTATCCCGGTCGAGACATTAACAGGGCCGACAAACGGCGTTTTCGCCCGGCCCGCCTTTGAAAACTGACTGATAACCGGCGTTTCTATTGCGCCAGAACGACCCGAACCAAACAATGCTTGCGACCCGTTCCAGCTCACTCAGGACCATCGCCGCCCTCCCGGCAGCGATGCGGTTTCTGCATGAGCGCGCACCTTTTGGTGCCAGAGCGCGTGGCAACGCCCCCTCATCCCTTATTGTGCGCCGCGCGGCAGTGATGCCGGCCCGGCCAGCCTTTGCGCTGGTCCCGCCTTGCAGCGGCGCGCCTGGAGAACATGCCTATGGGCAAGAAAATGCTGATCGACGCGGCCCACCGGGAAGAAACCCGCGTGGCCATCGTGTCCGGAAACCGCGTCGAGAACTTCGACTTTGAATCCGAAGCCAAGCGCCCCCTGAGGGGCAACATCTATCTCGCCAAAGTCACGCGCGTTGAACCCTCGCTGCAGGCTGCCTTCATTGAGTATGGCGGTAACCGGCACGGCTTTCTGGCGTTCAGCGAGATCCACCCGGACTATTATCAAATCCCCGTCGCTGACCGCGAAAAGCTTCTGGCAGAAGAAGCCGAGGAAAATCGCGCCCGCGAAGCGCGTGAAGACGCCGACGACGCGTTTGATGATGATGACGGTAACGAAAACACAGATGGGGCAGATGAGGCCGAGGAAACACCTGTTGTCGATCCTGACAGCAGCGACACAGGTTTAGCTGCGGCCGAAGATACTGACGCTGATGACAATAAAACGGATTCCGTCATCGCTGCATCGGCAGTGCCGGTTGAAAGCGTTTCAGAAAATGTGACATCCGAAGACAACGAAGCTTCATCTGACGATGACAGCATTGGTGATGCACCGGAAAGTGACATTGAAGAAATCGAGGACGAAGACAGTGTCGAGGAAGTGACATCTTCTGAAGATGATGAAGATGACGAAGTCGGTGACGACGACGAGGATGACGAAGACGAAGACGAAGACGAAGATGACGACGCTGGTGCCAGCGCGGATGCGTCATCTGACGGCGAGAAAAAAGACGGCCGTCGCCGTCGCTCTGCGGGCAGGGACCAGAAGCGTGGCCAGAACAGGGGCGCGGGTCGTGGCCGCAATGGCGGCACCTCCAATCGTCGCCCGGCGCGCAACCGATCACGCCACTACAAGATCCAGGAAGTCATCAAGCGCCGCCAGATTTTGCTGGTGCAGGTGGTCAAGGAAGAGCGCGGCAACAAGGGCGCTGCTCTGACGACATATCTTTCGCTTGCCGGACGGTATTGCGTGCTGATGCCCAACACCGCGCGTGGCGGTGGGATCTCGCGCAAAATCACCAACACCTCAGACCGCCGCCGCCTTAAAGAGGCGATGAACGAGATGGATGTGTCAGACGGCATGGGCCTGATCGTGCGCACTGCGGGCGCCAACCGCACCAAAGTCGAGATCAAACGCGACTTTGATTACCTGCTGCGGCTTTGGGAAAACATTCGCGACCTGACGCTCAAATCGTCGGCCCCTGCCCTCATCTACGAGGAAGGTGACCTTATCAAGCGGTCGATCCGCGATCAGTATTCCAAGGACATCGACGAGATCATTGTCGACGGTGATGCCGCCTACAAAGATGCCAAAGAGTTCATGCGGATGCTCATGCCGAGCCATGCGAAGAACGTGAAGCGCTACACGGAGCGTGAACCGCTGTTGCAGCGCTTTGGAGTTCAGAGTGAACTGGACGCACTGCTGGAGCCGACCGTGACGCTCAAGTCCGGTGGTTACATTGTCATCAACCCGACCGAAGCGTTGGTGTCGATTGATGTGAACTCCGGCAAGTCGACCAAGGAACACAACATTGAAGCGACCGCGCTTTCAACCAACATGGAAGCAGCCGAAGAAATTGCCCGCCAGTTGCGCCTGCGCGACATGGCCGGCCTCATCGTCATCGACTTCATCGACATGGATGAGCCGCGCAACAACCGGTCAGTTGAGAACAAACTCAAAGACAACCTAAAGCAGGATCGTGCGCGCATTCAGGTCGGCCGCATCTCGTCGTTCGGGCTGCTTGAAATGTCACGCCAGCGTATGCGGTCCGGCGTGCTGGAAGGCTCAACGGATGCCTGCCCCCACTGCAAAGGCACGGGTATTGTGCGGTCGAGTGAATCAGCTGCACTGCAAGTATTGCGCGCCATCGAGGCGGAAGCAGCAAAAGGCAAGGCCAGCGGGCTTGATGTCAGCGTCGCTGCGGACGTGGCGGTGTTCATTCTCAACCAGAAGCGCGCCACGCTGCTGGATATCGAACGCCGATGCCGCGTATCGATTTACCTGCTGGCGGACAATTCGCTCATTGCGCCCGCCTACACCATCAAGCGCACCGACGACCGGACACCTGATCTATCAGATACGTCAACCGCACTGAGCATGGAAAGCGCGTTTGATGATGACGATGATGCAGCGTTGGATGCGGCGGCAGAGGCTGCGGCCCGTGCCGAGGAAGAAGCCGATAGCGATGAGGGCCGGACGGCTGAGGGCGACAACGATGAGAAGCCTAAACGCAAACGCCGCAGACGGCCGCGCGGAGGGCGCAAGTCCGGCGATCAGGACGAGCAAACAAGTAATGGATCTGATAGTGATGCATCTGCAGCCGACACGGACACTGATGGGTCGGACGATAAATCGTCTGTAGACAGATCATCTGAGGAAGACGAACTCGATGAAGATGGCAAGCCCCGCAAGCGCCGCAGGCGCGGTCGGCGTGGCGGCCGGCGGCATCGGCGCACCTCATCTGATGAGACAGATGGGCAAGGCACCCGCAGCGATGGCGAAGGCGATACATCTGATGCCATAGCGGATAAGGCGGTGAGCGACGACGCGTCATCCGACGAGGCACCTGTGCTGGTTGGCTACGCATCTGGCTCATCCGAGCCGCTGGTTGTGGAGCGGGATGCAGCATCTGCTGCGCCCGAACCACAGGCGCAGCCGGAGCGGGAGCCGGAGCCCGTACTGGCAACAGCCATGGAAACGACACCTGCTGACGCGGCACCCTCTGCCGATACATCCCCTGTAGATACACCACCTGACGAACCAGCCAAACGTGGCTGGTGGCAGCGCCGGATTTCCAGCTAGGTCGCTTTCACGCGAGTTTGAGCGCTGTCAGCCGATCGACGGCTTCGGCCATCTGTCCGGTTTGTCCGGCGAATGAAAACCGCACTGTGGTTCTGCCTGCCACCGGATCAAAATCCGTGCCCGGCGTAACGGCTATATTAGCCTCACGCAGAATGCGCTGGCACAGGGCTTCGCTGTCGTTCGTGAGATGGGCAACGTCTGCGTAAATATAGAACGCCCCGTCGGATGGCGCGAGGTGGGTGAAGCCTGCCTGCGGAAGCCCTGCTTGCAGAATGTCGCGGTTGGCACGGTACACGGCAAAGTTTGCGTCCAGTTCATCACTTGCATCAAACGCCTGCACGGCGGCAATCTGACTCAGCGTCGGCACTGAGATGAACAGGTTTTGTGCGAGCCGCTCAATCGGGCGCACCATCTCTTCGGGCACAATCATCCAGCCGATACGCCAGCCGGTCATGGAATAGTACTTAGAAAAACTGTTGACCACGATGGCGCTGTCATCAACCGCAAGTGCTGTTGTTTCAGCAACCGTGCCATATGTAAGTCGGTGATAAATCTCGTCGCTGATGAGTGTCAGGTCGCAGGCTCTGGCAACGTTTGCAATGGCTGCGAGTTCATCCGGCGCAATCATCGCGCCTGTCGGGTTGGCGGGGCTGGCGATGAGCACGCCATCAAGTGTGCCGTCACGTGCAGCGTCTTCAAGGGCGCTTGCGGTCATCTGATAACCGGCATCGGCCCCCGTCACCACGGGCACGGCTTCAAGGTCCAGCGCCTTCAAAATATTGCGATAGGCCGGATAGGCGGGCATGGCCAGTGCGATGCGGGCCCCGGCGTCGAATGCGGCCAGAAATGCGAGTTGGAAACCGCCAGAACTGCCGGATGTAATCACCACCCGCTCTGCGGGCACATCTACGCCATAGCCTTGTGCATAATGCCCGGCAATGCGCTGGCGCAGTTCGGGCAGGCCCAGGGCTTCAGCATATCCAAGCCGGTGGGTTGACAGTGCCGCCGCCGCTGCATCCCGCACACGCCTTGGCGCGGGCGTGCCGGGCTGGCCCACTTCCATGTGGATAACCGGATGCCCTGCAGCTTCGCGAGCATTGGCGGCGCGCATCACGTCCATGACAATGAACGGATCAACCTGACCTCGTTTGGACGCTTTCACCGGCGCACAACCAACTGACAGATCAACTGTCCGGCGGGAAGCCAAGCAGGCCAAGGCCTGCGCTGTTGGGGTCAGCACCAAATGTGCAGCTTGCGTCTTCGCGTGGTGCGCCCGCCGGGCAGGCCACGGCATTGACGAGGTTCTGCGTGTCCGTTGCCATGCCCGCCTGTGCTGCATCAAATGTCTGAGAGCGTGTCATGATGCCGTCAACAAGGCTCAGCACCGAGGCAGGGGCTGCCGGCCCTCCTGCCCCTGCACCAGCGAAAAAGAACGATCCGTTGAATTCGTTGGTGACAAGCGCCGGCGCCAGAAACGCGCCCGCAAGACCAAAGCCGGGTGCATCAGGCGCGCGGGCCGGAACAATGCCCGTGCCGGGCACGACACGCCCGGTGCCAAAAGGCCCGTTCATGGTGACAGCGCAGGCCGCGGCATCACCACCTGCTGTGGCAACGACAAAACCTGTGGAGCCCAGCGACGGCGGCAGTTCTGTTTCAGCCCCGGCGCGGGCAAGCTCGGCGCGGGCGGCCTGCAGCAGGGCTGCGCCGGTTTTGCCCTGAATGACGGGCCACAGGGAGGCCATATAGGTGCCCGCCCCCGTGCCGGATGCCGGCAATGACAGTGTCTGGTTGCCAACGGATATGGCCTGGGCGGGTTGCGACGAGGGCCGGTAGGCACGCAATTCCTCAATGCTGATGGCGCTCCCAAGGCGGGCTGCCTGCGTTGCAAAGGCCTGCGCTGTGTCGCCTGTGTAAAGACCGCGAGGTCCGTTGGCGCGGACCTGACCAAGGGAGGCTGCAAGCCCTGCCTGAACCAGCAGATCGCCTTCACTAAGCGGCTGGCCATTTGCGCCAAGATAGATAGCGGCGAGTTGGGGAATAGAGCGAATGGCGGGTGCGAGTGGTGCCAGTTCGCGGGCTGTTGCGCGCGATAATTCGTGGCCTTTCGCGGCCAGAACTTCGGCCGGCGAAATGAGGCTCGACCACTGGGCGCGGCCATGCACGGCGTGCATCAGGGCAAAGCCGCGCACATTGCCCGGCACCGCCACCGGCCCACCGGCGCGCGAGCGGCGGGCCAGAAAATCATAGCTCGTGACTGTGCGCGCGTCGGGATCATGCACCAGACAGATTCCGCCGCCGCCAAGTCCCGCTTCATGGGGCATGGTCACCGCAAGGGTGAAATAGAGCGCTGTAATGGCATCAACCGCGCTGCCCCCCGCTTCAAGTACATCACGCGCGGCCAACGCGGCGCGTGGCTCGTCGGCTACAACTGCTCCAATGAATGTGCGTACGTCAGGTGCATCAGCCAAAGTGATGCCGACGCCAGACTGCTGGCTTGCCCGAAACTCTGCCGTTGCCAAGCGACCTTCGGCATCACTGCCGGATGAACAGGCGGTCAGTAACGTTAACGCTGCTGCAGCTAATGCGGGCGCTTTGCGACCCAAAAAGGCCTTTTTGGCGACCTTATTGTAGCCATGGCGACGGTTTATCCCTGAAATCACGTTCAACACTCCGCGAGAATCACTTTGTTTGTCGGTTCAGCCATTGATTGGCGGAAGATTGACGGGCAACTTCGCCCTCATACCCGGTAGATGCAACATTCAACGACCAGCAGAATACGCGGAACACAAACCAAAGCCGACCTTTAATGCAGCCTAAATGAAGCCTTTTACGCCGACCTTTAACGCGTTCACAGGCGACATCCGCCGACAGCACCAAGGGGACATGCGGAGCAAAATGTCAAAAACATCCTTCGGCTTTTTTCGCCCCGCCGTTTCGGGCCAGACGTTTCGCCGGACTGTTCAGG
This sequence comes from Pyruvatibacter sp., assembly GCF_040219635.1. NCBI lineage: Bacteria > Pseudomonadati > Pseudomonadota > Alphaproteobacteria > Hyphomicrobiales > Parvibaculaceae > Pyruvatibacter > Pyruvatibacter sp. The sequence continues at coordinate 72,286 of NZ_JAVJSC010000001.1, read as the reverse complement.
CGCTATGCGTGGCGGCAGCGGTCATGCTGCCAATGCAACACGCCTGGGCAATCTCGCTGATCCGCGATGCGGAAACCGAGCGGTTTATCCGCACTATTTCAGAACCTGTGTTTGTGGCGGCCGGCCTCAACCCGCAGGCGGTGGACACGTATATTGTGAATGCACCGAGCATCAATGCATTTGTGACCGGCGGCCAGAACGTGTTCATGCACACCGGCACCATTCAACAGGCGTCAACACCCAACGAAATTATCGGCGTGATGGCACACGAGGCCGGGCACATTACCGGCGGCCACCTGTCGCGCTCACAGGAAGCTGTGGCCGCAGCGACAGCCCCGGCGATCATCGGCTACCTGCTGGGTATCGGTGCCATTTTTGCCGGTGCGGGCGATGCGGGGCTTGCGCTCATCACCGGCGGGCAGACCGTCGCCCAACGGTCATTCCTCACTTATTCGCGCACGCAGGAAGCAGCCGCCGACCAGGCCGCGCTGGACTTTCTGGAGCGCACGGGCCAGACCGGTCAGGGGCTGGTGTCATTCTTCGATAAGCTGGCGGACCAGGAAGCGCTGTCGGAACGGTCGCAGGATCCGTATGTGCGCACACACCCGTTGTCACGCGAACGCATTGCCGCGCTTACAAACCGGGTTTCAGAATCGCCGTTCCGTGATGCAAAAGATCCGCCTGAATGGCAGGACATGATGGAACTGGTGCAGGCCAAGCTGCATGGCTTCATTGACCGCCCGCAAACCACATTCAGGCGCTTTCCCGAAAGCAACACCAGCAAGGCGGCGCGGTATGCCCGCGCCATTGCCTATTACAAGATTCCCAGCACCGACCGCGCCATCACCGAAATTGACGCGCTGATTGCGGATTATCCCGACAACCCGTTTTTCCATGAGTTCAAGGGTCAGGCGCTGTTTGAATCCGGACGCGCGGATGAATCTGCTGTCGCCTATGCCGCGGCAAATGATCTGCGTCCTGATGAGCCCTTGATAATGATCGGGCTGGGACAGTCTTTGCTGGCAACAGAAACACCTGCGAATGTTACCAAGGCCCGCATGATTCTGGAGCAGGCTACTCAGATTGAACGGGACTACCCCACTGCCTTCCGCATTCTGGCGCAGGCCTATGCGCAGGAGGGCAACAATGCGATGGCCGCGCTTTCGACGGCAGAGCAAAATGCTGCGGCGGGTAACCTGCCCGAAGCCAAGCAATGGGCCGCCCGCGCCAAACGCGAATTGTCCGAAGGCAGTCCTGCCTGGCGCCGCGCCGATGACATTTCACGGATTGAAAAACCGAACTTCTAGTTTCATGTAGCGGCGCGTTTTGCTCGCCGCTCATTGATGAGGACTCATGGCTTTGAATATTTGCGCTTTGAATATTTGCGCCGGACGGCTGCCTGGTGAACGCACGGGATCACTGGTGATCGCAGCGCTGGTCGGATTGGCATTGTTGGTGGCCGCACCGATTGGGGCATCGGCCCAGCAATCGGCTCCACAGGAGGGGGTGCAGTTGGGGGAAGATGTTTTTTCCGATGTGCAGAAAGAAGCCATCGGCGAGGTTATTCGTGACTACCTGATTGCCAACCCGCAATTGATGCTGGAAGTCATGGACGCACTGGATGCGTATGAGAGCATCGCCGAACGTGAGCAACAGCGCGTGATCATAAACGCCAACCGTGACGCGCTGGAGCGTGACGGTGTTTCATATGTCGCTGGCAACCCGGAAGGCTCAATCACGGTTATTGAGTTTTTCGATTATCGCTGCCCCTACTGCAAGCAAACTGCCGATGACATGCAAAAACTGATTGAGACGACAGACGACGTGCGGCTGGTGCTCAAAGAACTGCCCATTTTAGGGCCTGACTCGACAGTGGCCTCGCAGGCGGCAATCGCTGCTGTGCCGCAGGGCAAGTATCTGCCGTTCCATTTCGCGCTGCTGCGCTCTGAAGGCAAGCTGGACCGAGAGAAGGTGATGGAGATCGCCGAAGATGTGGGGCTGGATGTGGACCGGCTGGCGCGCGACATGGAAAGCGCCCGCGTCGAAGCCATCATTGACAACAACCGCGCACTTGCCCGCGAGGTAGGTGTCCGCGGGACACCGGCCTTTATTATCGGCGATGAACTTGTGCCCGGTGCCGCGCCGCTTGAGGCGCTGGAAGCCCGAATTGAAGCTGTACGCGACGCCAGCTAACCGCGTTTAACGGCTAGATAAGCCCTGCAAGTGGCGAGCTTGGGTCGGCGTAGCGTTTTTTGGGCATTCGCCCGGCCAGATAGGCATCCCTGCCCGCCTGCACTGCATGTTTCATCGCCCGCGCCATGCGGATCGGGTCGCGCGCCTCGGCTATGGCTGTGTTCATAAGCACGCCGTCGCAGCCAAGCTCCATGGCAACCGCTGCGTCAGACGCTGTACCGACGCCCGCATCCACCAGCACCGGCACTTTGGATTGCTCAATGATGAGCCGGATATTGACGGGGTTTTGAATACCAAGGCCGGACCCGATGGGCGCTGCCAACGGCATGATGGCGCAGCAGCCCATCTGCTCAAGGTCGCGCGCCATGATGGGGTCATCACTGCAATAGACCATCACGTCAAAGCCCTCGCCGATCAGCAGTTCAGCGGCGCGCAGGGTCTCACGCATGTCGGGGTAGAGCGTTTTCTGATCGCCGAGCACCTCAAGTTTGACCAGTGTCCACCCGCCTGCCTCGCGCGCCAGACGCAAGGTGCGCACGGCATCTTCACCCGTGAAGCAGCCCGCCGTGTTGGGCAGATATGTATAGCGCTGAGGGTCCAGATAGTCTGCCAGGCGGGGCTGCGACGGGTCTGTCAGGTTGACCCGCCGGATCGCGACCGTGACAATTTCCGCGCCCGCAGCCTCAGCCGCATCCGCGTTTTGTTGGTAGGTTTCGTATTTGCCGGTACCGATAATCAGCCGCGACGAATATTCACGCCCGGCTATGACGAGCGGTTTGTCATCCGGTGACAGTGCGGGTGAGGCCGTGTCAGCTTTTGCTGAGGCGTTGGACATAAGAACGGATCTTTCTTTTTTCAGCGCTGGCCAAATGCCTAGCCGCCGCCGACGAACTGCACAATCTCAATCCGGTCGCCGTCGCACAGAACTGTCTGCGCATACAGGGATTTAGGCACAATTTCGAGGTTGCGTTCGACGGCAATCTTGCGCGGTTCCAGCCCCAGATAGGTCAGCAGAGACTCAACACTTGCCGGAGCCGGTACAGCGCGCTCCTCACCATTGATATGTAACGTGAGAGCGGATTGTGTGGACTGTGTAATCATGGGCGCAATAATGATGATGCGCCCGTTCTTTTTCAACGGGCTGGCAAGGGATGTCGGGCCAAAATACTCTTAAACACCACAGGGCGGGCATGGCTTTGCGGTGGGGCGTCGCTCACGTATAACACATGAGCTAGTAACACTTGTTTGGCTGGGGCCTGCAACCAACTGCCGCCCGAAACCCTATGCGCGCCTGATCTGGTGGCGTACACAAAGACTGCAAAAAGGTTCGTTTACGCATGGCGGCGACAATTTTTGTTCTTAACGGTCCAAACCTGAACCTGCTTGGCCAGCGGGAGCCGGAGATTTATGGCGCGGGCACGCTGGCCGACCTTGAAAAGCGCGTGGCCGCGAAAGCCAGAGCGCTTGGGCTGACCGCCGATTTTCGCCAGTCCAACCGCGAAGGCGAGCTTGTGGACTGGTTGCAGGAGGCGCGCACCGGAGCAGACGGGGTGGTTCTCAATGCGGCGGGCTACACGCACACGTCAGTTGCCATTCGCGACGCCGTGCTTGCGTGCGATAAACCTGTTATCGAGGTTCATCTTTCTAACCCCTATGCCCGCGAGGATTTTCGCCAGCACTCTTTCATTTCAGACATCGCGCGCGGCGTCATTTGCGGCTTTGGCCCGCTTGGCTATGACCTTGCGCTGGACGCCATCGCGGATATAACCCGCAGCTAGACTTTTTTGTGTCGCATTGCGCGTGCACGTGACCTGATCCTTTGCTGCATTTTGAATGCACACCGTCCAACGGAGAACCTGATGAGCAGTTCCAATTCCGGCCCGGTTGATAAAGAGATGATCCGCGATCTTGCGGATCTGCTCAAGGAAACCGAGCTGACCGAAATTGAAGTCGAGACGGAAGATTTCAAAATCAGGGTTGCGCGCAATGCAGGCGGCGGCGCTGTGCAGTATGCGCCGCCGCCCGTCGCTGCCTCTACGACCCCCGCAGCACCAGCGGCGTCCGGCGACAAGCCGGCCGGCGATGCTGCAAGCCATGCAGGTGCTGTAACATCACCGATGGTAGGCACGGTTTATGTGGCACCGGAGCCGGGGGCAGCTGCCTTCGTACAGGTGGGCGACAGCGTTTCAGAGGGTGACACACTGCTGATTATTGAAGCCATGAAAACCATGAACCCGATCCCAGCGCCCAAAAGCGGCAAGGTAAAGCAGGTGCTTGTGCAGGATGCGCAGCCGGTTGAGTTCGGCGAAGCGCTTATCGTTATCGAGTAAGCTACACAACAAAAACCAACAAAATTATCAAGCACCGGGATGCGGGACGGCAAGATGTTCAAAAAAGTTCTCATAGCCAATCGCGGCGAGATTGCCCTGCGCATTCAACGCGCCTGCACCGAGCTTGGCATTGCCACTGTCGCTGTGCATTCCACCGCGGATGCCGACGCGATGCATGTGCGGCTGGCAGATGAAAGTGTGTGCATTGGTCCGGCGCCCGCATCAGAGAGCTATCTCAATATCCCGGCGATCATCTCGGCCGCAGAAATTACCGGAGCAGATGCAATTCATCCCGGCTATGGGTTCCTGTCGGAAAACGCGAACTTTGTATCCATCGTTGAAGAACACGGCATCACGTTCATTGGTCCCAAGGCGGATCATATCCGTGTTATGGGCGACAAGATTGCTGCCAAGCAGACAGTAAAAGCGCTGGGCATTCCGGTGGTGCCCGGTTCGGACGGCGCCATCACGGATGCAGCAGCAGCAGCGGCAGTTGCAGAGCAGGTGGGCTACCCTGTGCTTATAAAGGCTGCCGCCGGTGGTGGTGGACGCGGCATGAAAGTGGCACGTTCGCGCGCCGAACTGGATGCCGCAGTGTCAACAGCACGCGCCGAATCGAAAGCAGCCTTCGGCGATGATTCGCTCTATATGGAGCGCTATCTGGCCAAGCCGCGTCACATAGAAATCCAGGTGCTGGGCGATGCCCACGGCAACGCCATTCACCTGGGCGAGCGGGATTGCTCGTTGCAGCGGCGTCACCAGAAAGTGCTGGAAGAATCGCCCTCTCCGGCCATCACACCTGAAGAACGCACGCGCATTGGCGAGACTGTGGCGACGGCTATTCGCGATCTTGGCTATTTGGGCGCGGGCACCATTGAGTTCTTGTATGAAGACGGCGAGTTCTTCTTTATCGAAATGAACACCCGCTTGCAGGTTGAGCATCCGGTTACTGAAATGGTGACGGGTATTGACCTTGTGCGAGAGCAGATCCGCATTGCAGCGGGCAAGCCGCTGAGCATCAGACAGGAAGATGTGGTGATGACGGGTCACGCCATTGAGTGCCGCATCAACGCCGAGCACCCTGAGACTTTCACGCCCTCGCCGGGCACCATCACTGATTTTCATACGCCTGGCGGACTTGGGGTGCGCATCGATTCAGCAGCCTATTCCGGCTATCGTATTCCCCCCTACTACGACAGCATGATTGGCAAGCTGATTATTTACGGCGACGACCGGCAGGAATGTCTGGCACGACTTCAGCGCGCCTTGCGTGAGTTTGTGATTGGCGGCATTGACACTACCATTCCGCTGTTTGACCGGCTGGTAAAGGAAGACGACATCAAGTCAGGCGACTATCACATTCACTGGCTTGAGCAGTTTTTGGGGCTGCGCTAAGCCAGCCTGACATGCGCACCTAAACGCATGCAGCAGGATCAGTTGGGTCAGCCAGGTCAGTTGCTTCATGGAAGACGACGAAATCACCGCGGACATTTTGCTGCGCGCCTACGCCTATGGGGTTTTTCCCATGGGCGAATCCCGTGATGACCCTTCGCTGTACTGGGTGGACCCGACCGAGCGGGGCATTCTGCCGCTCGACAGCTTTCATGTGCCGCGCAAGCTCAAACGCACCATCCGCCAACGCCCCTATGACGTGACGGTTGATACTGCGTTTCGCGCCACTATGGCGGCCTGCGCAACACCCGCACCGGGCCGTTCAGGCACATGGATCAATGACAGGATAGTCGATCTGTATTGCGAACTTAACGCGCGCGGGGCGGCACATTCAGTCGAGTGCTGGAAGGACGGCGTGCTTGTTGGTGGTCTGTATGGCGTCTCGCTGGGGGCCGCGTTTTTCGGTGAAAGCATGTTTTCGCGGGCGACGGATGCCAGCAAGGTGGCGCTTGTGCATCTGCTGGCGCGGCTCAGACGCGGTGGGTTCACACTGCTTGATACGCAGTTTGTAACGGATCATCTGGCGCAGTTCGGCGCTGTGGAGATACCGCGCAGTGAATACCGCGAGCGGCTTGCCGACGCCATTGAGGTGCCGGCGGATTTTTATTCACTGGCCGCCGACGCAGGTCCGGAGGAAATACTGCAGTCCTTGAGCCACACGTCATAGACCGGGTGTTCAAGGGCGTTAAGGCCCGGCGATGACGCCAGCATCCAGCCGCTGAAAATAGGCTCAGGCTCCTCAGTAAGCTCCTCGTTTACCGGGTATTCGCGGATTTCAAAGAAGCCTATCGTCTTGGGCGGGTCCTCGGGGCGGGCTTTTTCACAGGCGCGCACAATAATGCCAAGCGTGCCAAAACGCAGAGACTCATCAATTTTGACGGTCATCGGGTGTGTGCGGGCGGTGATTTTGTTGAGGCCCATGATGTGAGCTGTGTCGGGCTTGCGCTCAATCTCAACCACCGCGGGCGCGGCGGGGTTGGCGGCTTGGGCGTCTGTGTCGGCACCCTGCGCAAGCGCTGTGCCTTGCACGAGCAAAGTGAGTGCCGCAAAAAAGCTGGCGGGGGCTATACGTGACGGGAAAAGCGACAGGTTCACTCGTCGTCGCTCCCGCCTGCACTGAATACCGCCTGGCTGACCAGTCCGATCAGGTCGATCGAGCCCTGGGCAAACATGATCTCGTCACCATCGGCCAGCATGTCTTCGGCACCGCCAGGTGTCAGCGCAATGTAAGAACCGCCCAATAGACCTTCCGACGTGATCTTTGCACTTGTGTCTTCGGGGAGTGCAACGTCCTGCGCAACTGAAATTGTGACGCGCGCAATATAGGTTTTGGGATCAAGTACCTGATCTACCACCGTGCCGATCTTGATGCCTGACATGCGCACATCGCCGCCCATGGCAAGACCGTCGATGCGGTCAAAGTCTATGGTGAGTTCATATCCGGCGCGGCTGCCTGAATCGGTCGCTGTATAGGCAAAAAACAGAAATACACCCGCGATGAGGATCACGGCGGCTCCGGTCAGGGTCTCAACAATCGAAGACTGCATGTCGTGTGTCCTTGGGGTTAGATGCCGCAAGTCAGGTGCGGCAAGGCGGTGTCTTATTCAGGTTTCCAGGCCTCGTAATCACCCGCCGTTCTGGCGCGCGGGGTGCCGGTAATCAGTGAGCCAGCCGGGCGATATGCCTGCTGTGATCCGGTCAGGTTAGGCATATGCGGCTTTTCCCAGTCGCGAGGCTTGTAGGCGGCCTCGGCTGGGACTTCATCAACGGTCTGGTGCAACCAGCCGTGCCACTCAGGCGGCACGCGGGACGCTTCAACAAGGCCGTTGTAGATGACCCACCGCCGTTTGGGATTTTTGCGATCGCGGTAATACAGATTTCCCTGACTGTCTTCGCCAGCCAATTCACCGCGTCGCCATGTCCACAGGCGGGTGCCGTAGGTCTGACCGTTCCACCACGAAAAAATCTGTCTGAACCACATGCCGTTTCCGCCGCCGTATCAAAAAATCAGGGACTTGGACCGCAAATCACGGCAGGCCAAGCGTGAACGCAATATGGCACCGTGCCGGGCACAGCGTCCAGCCTCGGTTTTAGCTAAAATGGAGAGCCAAATAGCCTAGATTTCCCAGATTTCTTCTGCTTTGGAGGCAGTCGCTGCAGCAACCGCGGCGGGGGCTTCGCGCAACACATAGTGGTCACCTTCAAGCACAAACGCGCGCGGGTCTGCACTGACCCACTGAATGCGTTTGAGCAGGTTTGCCGGCACAATCGGCTTGGCAACAAAATGATTGGCACCAGCGTCCATGGAGGCTTTGACCACTTCCGGCTTGGTGTGCGCAGTGAGCATTATGGCGGGAACCCTGCATCCTGCCGCGTTGTCCCGGTGGCGCAGGCGCTTGAGAAAAGCGATCCCGTCCATTGGCACCATATGCCAGTCACACAGGATCATATCCGGCGCTTTGAAATTCACCATCTCAAGGCCGGTCTGCGCGTCCGCCGCCAGGCGAAGGTCATCCACGCCAAAAGCCTGCAACAGTTCGCGCAGAAGCTTCAGTGTGTTGGCATTGTCGTCAATGACGACCATGCTGACGTCGCCGAGTATCTGCTTCGCTTGGTCTTTGCTCGCAGGCATTCTTGCCTTCTCCACCCATTTTTCGTCTGGTCGGCGCACAGGACAGCGCCACGGCTTGACCGTGTTCAATGCCCCATCTCTTGACCATCTGGAGCCTCCGGCAAGCATATTGGCCCGAATCGCCTTATGACTGTTTAACGCTGCTGACGTTTTTGCGGCTTTCCGGGAAATCCGAAAGTTGGGGATAAAGGCCGACAAGCAGCGCCCAGACCTTGACCACAAACCTCTCCTGCCCCCATATTTTGTTAACCAGATTACCAGCGCTACATTATGTGGTGTTTTGGGCCGGACGAGTCATTTCCGGTTGGTCGTTGGGGGCAGACCATGCGCATTCACCGCTTTTTCACGGGGCCGGACACACAGCATTCGCGCGGGTCGTCCCGGGGCGAGTCTTTTGGCCTGTATGAGGGCGGCCCCTACGACCGTGTGGCATTTCGCCAGCACTCAGTTGGTAAGGCCGACGACTATGAAGTGGATGGCGCGGACCATCGCTTCACAGCGCCTTGCGCCTGGCCTGCCAGCGTTACAGCGGCGTTTGCCCACCATGCAGCCCTTGCTGACGGCGCGCCGGTGGCCCGCCGCCGTGTTCGGGAGGCCAAGGTGCCGCAGGCGCTTCGGCGCTATCGCCCGATGGCAGACATTGATGGCCACTTCGACACGACAGCCGAGACAGATATCCGCAGCACGCTGGACCGCGTGGCGGGCGCTCTTGCCCGCGCGGGTTGGGACGCCGGATATTTTTCCAGCGAGACAGATGCCCTGGTCTTTCACGACGAACTGCGCGCGTGTCTCCTCCAGCGGCGGGCGACATTTTCGGCTGACCTGTGGCAGACCGTCGGCCTTGGCTGGGCGTATGGGCGTGTAGGTACGCCGCCGGCCCCCGCAGATTTGCCTGACGGTTCCGCTGCCTGTCACGGGTTTGCGTACCGCGAGGATGCGGCTGCGCTCGCCATGGGCCGCGCCATGATGAATACCATCCGCAGCCAGATCGCAGCCGCACTGAATAGTGACTGCTCGGCGAAATCCCCTCTGTCGGAAAACACGGCGCTACACGAGGCACTCGAGGCCGCACAACGGATGGGCCTGCCCGCAACCGGCGCGCAGCGACTGCTGGACGCTGCCATGGCAGGCATTCCCGCCGACGATGATCGTGATACCCATCTTGATGCCGACTCCGACATCTGGACGGCACTCGCCCCCACTGATGTGATCAGCCAGTCCCTTTCCACACGGGACGGGGAGGCTTTGGCGGCGCAGACGGCAGCAAGCTATATGGGTGATGCCGGGCCTGTAATCTTTGACGCCAACGCACACGTATCAATGTGTGCCCACAATGGCCGTACAGATCCCACAGCCACACTGGACCTTTCAGCATTCGTGGCGGCGGGTAGCGAAAGCGGCATTGATATTGATGCGCTGGTCAATACCGTCCGCCTGCTGACAATCGCGCTTGATCTGACTTACGAAGAACAATCAAAGGCAGATGAGCAAAGGTCTCTTGCACTAACAGTCACCAATGCTGCACCGCTGGTTATGAGCTTTGGCCTTGCCTATGGGTCGGACGAAGGGCGGGCGATGGTTGCCAGCCTGTGCGCGCTCGTTACAGCCACAAGCCTTGCCACGTCAGCCGAACTTGCCGGGCAGATATCGCCCTTCCCGGCATTCGGTGCATCAGCAGACAAGGCGTGGCGTTTTGCGCGCAATATGGAGCGGGCGCTTCTGGGCCAAAGCACCGGATATCACGGTCTGGCGCACACACCACAGCCGCTTTATCCGCTGACCACACAGCAGGCGTACATACTGGACGCGGCGCGCACACTATTTGGCCGCGCCAAAGCCAAAATGAAATCTCATGGCCTGCGTAACCTCGGCCTGACTGGCGTCGCTGCCGATACCACAGCCGCAAGGTTGTTGGGAACACAAGGGGATGGCATTGCGCCAATGCGCACACTGGTGCGCTATCAGCGGCTGACGCCTGAGTTTGACGGCAGCGCGATCTACAAGACTGTGTCACCTGCCGTACCGGCAGCGCTGCGTGCCCTGCATCACGATGACAATACCATTGACCGGCTGATCGACCACATCGTTGGCCACGGCTCGCTTGTAGGGGCCCCTGGGGTCAACCATGACCTTTTGCGCGAGCGCGGCTTTACCGACGAGGACATTGAGGCGACCGAACATGCGCTGGCAACGGCGGGAAATGTCCGGGCGGCCTTCACGCCCTATGTACTGGGTTGGGACCATATTCTTGAAGACGATGACGACATTCTGGCGCGGCTTGGCTTTTCAGAATGGGACGTTGAGCACGCCAACTACTACTGCTGCGGCGCGCTGACGCTGGAAGGTGCGCGTGACTTGCCGCTTGAGCAGTTGCCGGTTTTTGACTGCGCACAGCCGCTTGGTCAGATCGGCACACGGTGTGTGTCGGCGCGCGACAGACTACACATGGCCCATGCCGTGCAGCCCTTCGTCACCAACGGGCTGTCGCTGGATCTACAGGTGCCACAGGATACGGCAATGGCTGATTTTGCAGCCCTTTATCAGGATGCGGAGGAGTTCGGGCTTACCTCAATCTGCATCAACCGTGATGGCACGGACCCAACGGAAGCGCTGACCTACGACGATATTATGGAGTCTGTGGAGCTGTATATTGACGACGTTGAAGTTCCCAACGCCCCGCCCTCTCAAACATCGTCTCCAACAACTGCAATTGGTATCAACGACGAGGTTGCAGCAGCAATCTGCGTTGGTCTGCATCATGGCGTACCGCTTGAGGCGTATGCGGATGTTTTGGACCCCGTCACTCAGGCAGAGGCCATGCGCACCATCGCCGCCACGTATCTTGCAAGTGCATCGCAGGCCCTGCGCGATGCTGAGAACGCAAACGATGCAGGTCTCCTGCCACCAGACACCATGCGGACAGCGAGGCTTCAAACGCTGCGTCCGTCACCCCCCATCAGGCAGGGAGTGGCGCGTATCGCCGCCCGGCCTTCACCGGCTTCCGGCAGCCCGGCCCTTGCGCCCCCCAGCGTTACCGGCCGGCACCGGGAGGAATAGCCCATGTAAGAAGGCGTGAGGAGCCAAGCCCCCCAAGCGCGGTTGTTCACATAAAAAATGATACCCCCAAGACGACTAAAGGGCTCCTCACGGCGAGGAGCCCTTTTCTCTGTCCAGCGCTTTTGTAGCGCGGCGCGGGTTATTCTTTGGGGGCCGTCGAGCGTATATGCAGTTCACGCATCTGGTGGGCGCTGGCAGGCGCCGGGGCACCCATCATCAAATCCTGCGCCTGCTGGTTCATCGGGAACATGGTCACTTCGCGCAGGTTTTCCTCGCCCGCAAGCAGCATGACAATGCGGTCGATGCCGGGCGCAATGCCGCCGTGGGGCGGCGCGCCGTAGCGGAATGCATTCAACATGCCGCCGAACTTTTCCTCCACCACGTCCGGCCCGTAGCCCGCAATTTCAAAGGCCTTCATCATGATTTCAGGCTTGTGATTTCTGATTGCGCCGGACGACAACTCAATACCGTTGCACACAATGTCATACTGGTAACCGTTGATCTCTAACGGGTCTTTGGTTTCAAGTGCCTCGAGGCCACCCTGAGGCATCGAAAACGGGTTGTGCGAGAAGTCGATTTTCTTGTTGGCGTCGTCCCATTCGTACATCGGGAAATCGACGATCCAGCAGAACTCGAACTTTGTTTCGTCGATCAGGTCCAGCTCAATGCCGATGTGCTGGCGCGCCTGCCCGGCGAAATCCACGAACTTCGACGGGATACCACAGGTGAAGAACACCGCGTCGCCGTCGCCAAGCTCCAAAGACTGCCGAAGAGCCTCCGTGCGTTCTGGGCCAATGTTCTTCGCCAGCGGTCCTGCACCGACAACCGTACCTTCTTCTTCGCGGAAGAAAATGTAGCCAAGGCCGGGCTGACCTTCTTTTTGCGCCCAGGCGTTCATCCGGTCGCAAAATGCGCGACTACCGCCGCCCGGCGCGGGAATGGCCCAGACCCGTACTTTGTCGTCGGCAGCAATCTGCCCCGCAAAAACCTTGAATCCTGAATCGCGGAAGGTGTCGGTTGCGTCCGACATTTCAATCGGGTTGCGCAGGTCGGGTTTGTCGGAGCCGTATTTACGCATCGACTCCGCATACGGAATACGCGGAAACTTTTCCGTCACGCTGCGGCCATTGCCGAACTCGACAAACACATCGCGAAGAATGGGTTCCACGGCCTGAAAAATGTCTTCCTGCTCGACAAAGCTCATTTCAATGTCGAGCTGGTAGAACTCGCCCGGCGAGCGGTCGGCGCGGGCATCTTCATCGCGGAAGCACGGGGCGATCTGAAAATACCTGTCGAAGCCTGCCACCATAATAAGCTGCTTGAACTGCTGGGGTGCCTGAGGCAGCGCGTAAAACTGGCCGGGATGCATCCGACTTGGCACCAGAAAGTCGCGCGCGCCTTCGGGCGACGAGGCGGTGAGGATCGGCGTTTGGTATTCACCAAATCCTGCTTGCGTCATGCGGCGGCGCAGGTCCGCGATAATGCGGGACCGCAGCACGATGTTTTGGTGCAGGCGCTCACGGCGCAAATCCAAAAAGCGATACCGCAGGCGGGTTTCTTCGGGGTAATCAAGATCGCCAAATACCGGCAGGGGCAGTTCCTGCGCTTCTGACTGCACCTCAACAGAGGTAATGCGAACTTCGATAGCGCCTGTGGGTAGCTTGTCGTTTACGGTGTCTTCGGAGCGGGCGATGACGTCGCCGTCAATCGTCACCACCCATTCAGCACGCAGTCTGTCGACGTCGGCAAAGGCCGGACTGTCGGGGTCCACCACACATTGGGTCAGGCCGTAATGGTCGCGCAGGTCAACAAACAACAAGCCGCCATGGTCTCGCACGCGGTTGACCCAGCCTGACAGCCGAACAGTCGTGCCAACATCGCTGGCGCGCAGGGCGCCGCAAGTGTGAGAGCGGTAACGGGTCATGGTGGAAAAAGCCTTATGAATCAGCAGGGCGCAGGGCGCCGACAGAGCAATACGCATATCATGCCCACCGGCGCGCGGAGAAGCGCATAGGCCGCCGGGTGTTGTCAAGATTCGCGGACCTTTTCAACCATGCGGCGGTGGACCCAACACGGATAGCGACAAGCCGCCCGGCTTTGCGCTATAGCAGGCAGGACATGGATATTATCACCACCACGGCAGCGCTAGAGGCTGCCTGCGCCAAGCTCGCAACCGAACCGTTTGTGACCGTCGATACGGAGTTCCTGCGGGATTCCACTTATTGGCCGGTGCTCTGCCTTATTCAGGTAGCGGCCCCTAAGGGTGACGCACTGATCATTGACCCGCTGGCGGATGGCATTGATCTGGCAGCATTTTACGGGTTGATGGCTAATACGGCTGTCATCAAGGTGTTTCACGCCGCACGCCAGGACATCGAGATTTTCTGGCACGAGGCGCAGACCCTGCCCGACCCGCTGTTTGATACACAGGTAGCAGCGATGGTGTGCGGCTTTGGAGATTCCGTCGGCTACGAGAACATCGTCAAGAAAATCACCGGCGAGCAGGTGGATAAGTCATCACGGTTCACGGACTGGAGCCGCCGTCCGCTCACAGACAAACAGGTTCGCTATGCGGCCGCCGACGTAACCCATTTGCGGCAAGTGTATGAGGCACTGGCCAAACGCATCACCAAGTCTGAACGCGCGCAGTGGGTGGCCGAGGAAATGGCCATTTTGCAGAATCCGGCGACCTATGAAGTGCAGCCCGAAGACGCGTGGAAACGCCTCAAGCTGCGGAACCGCAACAAAAAAACTGTCGCCGTACTGATGGAAGCAGCGGCGTGGCGTGAGCGTGAAGCGCAAAACCGTAACATGCCGCGCGGGCGCATCATGAAAGATGACGCAATTCAGGAAGTGGCAACTCAGGCCCCCACCACGCCTGATGCCCTTAGCCAGTTGCGTGCCGTGCCGCGCGGGTTTGGCCAGAGCCGCCACGCAAAGGGGCTGTTTGATGCTGTTAAACGCGGCCTCGCAATGCCACCGGGTGACATCAAAATGCCGGACGCACCGGAGCAACTGCCGCAGGGTCTGGGCCCGACGGTGGAATTGTTGAAAGTGCTGCTGAAATACAAATGCGAAGCACATGATGTTGCGCAAAAGCTGATCTGCAACGTGGCTGACCTTGAGCGCATTGCCGCAGACGACAATGCAGACGTATCCGCCCTTCGCGGCTGGCGGCGCGAGATTTTTGGCAAGGATGCCCTGGATCTGAAGCACGGGCGGCTGTCGCTCTCGATTGAGAACCAGATGATTAAGCCGGTGCGTGTGGCGCAGGATGCAACCGGGTAGCGATACAGATCCAGGCTAAGGAATGTCGGAAATCTCGACATCAGCTTCAAGCCCGAGCACACGGGCCAGACCGGTAAGCCGCTTGACAACAACTTCGCCCAACAAAGTGCGCTTGCCGGACGGCACTTGCAGTGTCAGGCGGGTTTCTTCCACCTTGAGCCTGAAGCCCTCAACCAATCGCGGTGCGCCCGCAGACAATGTGTGCGCCAGGCGCAGCGCCAGCCCCAACGCCGTGGCGCGGCGCGCCTTGTCGCTGTCCAGAAGGGCAATCACCCGGTCGTTCGATGTATCTTCAAGACCCGACCGATAGCGGTTTGCGACTGCGAGGCTCAAATAGACGCGGCCGGGATGGTCAATACCTGAAACCGGCGCGCGCAGGATTTCCAACATCACATGCTGTGAGCGGTAGTCGGGGTGAATACGCCAGCCGATATCGCTGAGGTGGCACGCAGCGTGGTGCAGGCGCTGCTCGTCTGTATCGGCGGCAGCCAAAAGACCGGTCTTGAACAACGGAGCCGTAAACCGTTTCAGTTCCTCACCGTGCTCAGTAAAACGGCCGAGCCGGGCGCCTGTGCGCTCTGCCCAACTTATCAAGGGGTCAACGCGACGCTCTTCCGGGGAGAGACGCGAATACAACAGACCCTCGCGCACGCCATAGGCTGAAACGACCACAGTTGCGGGCTGGGCAATCTGCAAAACCTGCTCAAGCACAAGCGCTGCAAATGGAAGAGTTTCAAGCCGTCGGCGCGAAACATCAGGCACATGTTCAAGCGACTTTCGGCTTTGGGCTGAAACGAGTTGGGAGAGCTCCAAGGCAGCTCGTTTGCGCATCGTATAGGCCTGCAGCACCCTGAGCGGATAATCCGTACCCGCCATATGCATCCGCGCCAGATTGCGCCAGTTTCCGCCAACCGCATAAAATGCCTTGGGATTGCTGTCGGCCAGCCATTTTGCTTCATCAAACGCCTTGGTAACCAGATCGCGCGCCTTGGCAATGTCCCCGCCCGACAGATCTATCAATCGCAAGGGGCCAACGGGGAGTGTTGTGCCTTCGCCATGACGGCCATTAGCAATCTCGACCAGTTCGAGGCTCCCCCCGCCAAGGTCGCCCACCATACCGTCCGCATCCGGAAAACCGGCGGCAACACCTTCCGCCGCATAGTGCGCCTCGTCCTGACCCGACAGGATGGCAATACGAACGCCGCATGCATTTTCTGCGCGCTCGATAAATTGCGCCCCGTTGGATGCCTCGCGCGCCGCTGCCGTTGCCACTACATCAAGATTGGTAATACCCAGAGCGCTGGTAAGTCCGCGAAATCGGGCCAGCGCCGCAAGGGCCTTGTCGATGCCCTCCGGGTCCAGAGCACCTGTCGTGCCAATGGTGCGGCCAAGACCGCACAGCACTTTTTCGTTGAAGATGGGAAACGGTGTACGGCGATGGTCGGCATAGACCACAAGGCGCACGGAGTTGGAGCCGATATCAATAATACCGACGCCCTGACTGAGGTCAGGTGTTTCGCGAAGATTGAGGGCGATTGGCGTCAATTATTCGGCACCGCTATTGGTCTCCCGTCACACTCATAACCTAATCAATGCGCCATTTCACTGGGTTGATGTGTCACTGTGGTGATGTGCGGAAGCGAAAGTGTCTGGGCAGGCTTTCTTCCAATGCCTTGCCACGGCCCGAAAGGCTGGGGTTGGTCATGAAATACTGGTGTGCATTAAACGGCTTCTGGTCAGGTTCAAGCACCGTTCGGACATAGGAACCGTCCGCCATAAGATCCCAGCTTTGCTGTGTGTCTTCCAGATTGGCAACCATAATCTGGTCGAGGATTTGTTCGTGCACGGTCGGGTTTTCCACCGGCACGAGCGTTTCAACCCGGCGATACAGATTGCGCGGCATCCAGTCCGCCGAAGAAATATAGATTTTTGCCTTCGGGTTGGGCAGCGCGCCGCCATTGCCGAAACACACAATGCGCGAATGCTCCAGGAAGCGACCGACGATGCTTTTCACGGCGATGTTGTCCGACAGGCCGGGCACGCCAGGGCGCAGGCAGCAGATGCCGCGAATTACCAGCTCCACCTTTACGCCTGCCTGGCTGGCGCGATACAGCGCATCAATTATCGACGCGTCCACCAGCGAGTTCATTTTTGCCCATACAGCGCCAGGGCGGCCAGCTTCAACATTGGCGATCTCGCCTTCGATGTCCTCGATCAGCCTGTCACGCAGAATAAGCGGCGACAGACATAATTTTTTGAGGCCGATGGGCTCGGCGTAGCCCGTGATGTAATTGAACGCCTGCGCCGCATCGCGTGCCAGCACGGGGTCTGACGTGAACAGCGACAGGTCGGTGTAAATCTTCGCGGTAATCGGGTGATAATTGCCGGTGCCAAAGTGGCAGTAGGTGCGCAGGTCACCACCCTCCCGCCGCACTACAAGTGACAGCTTCGCGTGGGTTTTGAACTCAATGAAGCCATACACAACCTGCACACCTGCGCGCTCAAGATCGCGGGCCAGCTTGATGTTGGCAGCTTCATCAAAACGCGCTTTCAGCTCCACGAGTGCGGTCACCGACTTACCGGCTTCGGCAGCTTCAATCAGGGCACGGACAATCGGGCTGTCCGCGGAGGTGCGATACAGCGTTTGCTTGATTGCCACCACGTCAGGGTCCGCTGCCGCCTGCCGCACAAACTGTACCACGACATCGAACGACTCGTAGGGGTGATGAACCAGAATGTCCTTCTGGCGGATCGCAGCGAAGCAATCACCGCCATGGTCGCGGATGCGCTCAGGGAAACGGGCGTTGTAAGGTTCAAACTTGAGGTCCGGCCGGTCATCTACAATGAGCTGCGACGTAGAGGCCAGCCCCACAAGTCCATCCACCAAAATGACGTCACGGGCACTCACTTCGAGCTCAGAGATGACCATCCGCCGCAGACTTTCGGGCATGTCGCTGGCAATTTTGAGGCGTACCACATTGCCCCGACGACGGCGCTTGAGTGCGCTTTCAAAGAGCCGCACCAGATCTTCGGCTTCTTCTTCGATTTCCAGGTCGCTGTCGCGGATAACACGGAATACGCCGGAGCCCATCACTTCATAGCCGGGAAACAGTCGGCCGGAAAAAAGCCCGATGATGTTTTCAAGGGTAATGAAGCGAATGCCTGCGCCTGCGCTATCGCCTGATCCGTCTGGCGTATCCGGCAGCCGCACAAAACGCGCTATCTTTGCCGGGATCGGCAGCAACGCTGAAAGCCTGCGACCATCTGCGTTGCGTTGCAGATCAAGCGCCATGGATATTCCAAGATTGGGGATGAAGGGAAAGGGGTGCGCGGGGTCAACGGCGAGCGGCGTCAGCACCGGGAAAACTTCCTCAAGGAAAAACGTTTCCAGCCAATCCCGCTCCGAGGGGCGCAGCGTTTTTTCATCCACCACTTCGATGCCGGTCGCGGCCAAATCCACCAGAAGCTGCTGCCAGCCTTCCTGCTGCGAGCGCATGAGAATGCCGGCTGCGGCGTTGACCTGCTCAAGCTGCTGGGCGGCTGTAAGCCCTTCCTGGCTCAGCGTATCCACACCTGCCTGCACCTGACCGTGCAGACCTGCCACGCGCACCATGTAGAACTCATCCAGGTTGGATGCTGAGATCGACAAAAAGCGCAGGCGCTCCAGCAGCGGATGGCTGGTGTTGCCACTTTCCTCCATCACACGCCCGTTAAAGGCCAACCATGACAATTCCCGATTTATGAACCGGTCCTTTGAGTCGGCGGCAATGCGTTGCTGTTCCGGCATGTCATCTTTCGGCTGGTCATCCGCCGGCTGGCTATGGATTTCGGTTGGCTGTGCGTCAGACATTTTTATGGGCCCTGTCAGTCAGAACTGTGTGCAGATAACGGCTGGAAAGTCTCGTTTTACTGAAGCTATCCCAGCCTTCGCATCAAGTCATGACGGATCAATGACATGGCGCACGCGTTCTGCGGAAAATGTGTGCGCAGTCTGATGCGCCATTAGGCCAGAACCTCGCGCAGAACACCAATATTCAGGCGTTTTGTGTGGCTGAGCGCATGCCTGTCGATGCGCTCAACGGCGTCGCGGGCGGCCGCGGCAGACCTGTCGATCCGCTTGATTATGTAATCGATCATATCGGCACCAACATGCACACCGCGCTCGTCAAACAGTTTGGCGATGAGCTGTATGAGCAGCGCATCATCGGGCTCCTCCAGAACCGCCTGTGGCGCTGCATTCAGGCGCGATGCAAGGTCAGCAAGCGGGAACCCCAAGGTATGGGTGGTGCGGGCGCTGGTCAGCAGCAGCGCCTTGGTGTTTTCGCGGGCGAAATTGAGCAGGTGAAAAAGAGCCGCGTGGTCGCGCGTGCGGTGGATATTCTCCAGCACCAGCGCGTCAGCCTGCAACAACGCCGGCACAGCAGCGCCCGTAAGGTCTGCGGCCTCACCAATCAGGGCATTGGCTCTGGTGCGCCACACATCGGCCAGATGCGATTTGCCGCTGCCCTGGGGGCCTGCAAGCACCAGCAGCGGCTGCGGCCACTCAGGCCATTTATCAATCCATGCCACAGCCATGGCATTTGACTGCGACACCAAAAAAGCCTCGCGACCGCGCGCGATGCGGTGCGTCAGAGGTAGCGGCATTTGCGGGCCGTCATTATTCGGTGTGTCGTTACTCACGGTTTGGGTCCGGGCTCGTCGGCCCCTTTTTGGCTGGAGGTGCCGCGGTACAGATTGCTTTTCATGTACTCACCGATGCCAAAACGGGCGAGCACGCCAATCATCGCAGCCAGTGGCAGGGCCAGCAGCACACCGACAAAGCCAAAGATCGCGCCGAATGCAAACAACGCAAAGATGACCCACACCGGATGCAGCCGCACCCGCGAACCCACCAGCCACGGTGTCAGCACATTACCTTCCAACGCCTGACCTGCCAGAAACACCGCGGCGACGGCACCGATCATGATGGGGTCCGGCCAGAACTGTATAAGCGCCAGTGTCACGGACACCACAAGCCCCACCGTCGCGCCGACAAACGGAATAAAACTGATAAGCCCCGCGACAAGTCCAACCACAAGGCCGAACTCAAGGCCCAGAAGGCTCAGGGCAGTTGCGTAAAACGTGCCCAGTACAAGACACACCGTCACCTGACCGCGCACGAAACCCGACAGCATGTCGTCTATTTCAGCGGCCAGCTTTCGCACGGTGGGTGCATGGTCGCGGGGCAGCCAGCCATCCACCCGTGTCATCATGCGGTCCCAGTCCAACAGCATGTAGAATGCAACGATAGGCGTTACGAAAACCAGCGACAGGAAACTGATGAAGGCAAGGCCGCCGCTCAGTGCTCCCTGAATGACGCGGCCGGCCCATCCGGCTGCGGCCTTGGCAATGTCGGTGAGAGCAGCGCGGGAATCCGCGTCAACGCCTGAAATGAATTGCCCGATCCGGCCTTCAAGAAACTGTGCGAACAGCAAACGTATCTGCTCTGCATAGCCCGGCGCACGCTCGATAAAACGCAAGATCTGTTCCTGCAACACCGGCAGCAGCAGCACCAGGGCCAGCAAGAACACCAACAGACCGACAATGGTGATGACACTGGTGGCAGCAAAGCGGCTCAGGCCCCAGCTTTCGAGTCTGTCGGCTATGGGGTCCAGAAAATAGGCAACGGCCATGCCCGCCACGAAGGGAAGCATGATACCGCTCAGCGTGAACAGAATGACGCCAAAGATGAGCGCCACCACAAACCAGATAAGTGCCTGGCGACCCAGGGTCATGACTGCGTTTCCTTGTGCTCCGGGTGCTTGATCTCGGGTCGTTTGAGTTCAGGCCGGGGCTGCGGCACTGAACCCGGCGTGTCCTTGTCATGGCTCTCCTCGGTTTCCCAGGCACTTACTTCGCGTACCCAGTCCACCAGATAGCTGGCCCCCGACAAAACGGTGGTCATACCTGTGAGATAAGCGGCCATGACAAGTGCCGCGCCCAGCGCGATCTGGAAGTCGAATCCGAGCACAGCCAGCACAAAAGCGGCATATCCGATTTGCACGGTGGTGTTGACCTTGCTGATCATCAGGGGCCGCATGGTGACCGCAAAGCCGATGAGCCAGGACATCAGCACCGCGCCGACAATCAGAATGTCGCGGCTGACAACGACAATCACCAGCCAGTTGGGGATGACCTCCTGCATACCCAGCGACACGAAAATTGACACCAGCAGGGCTTTGTCGGCGACCGGGTCCAGATAGGTGCCAAGTGTTGTCACATAGCCAAAACGCTTGGCAATGAAACCATCCACACCATCCGAAATGCCTGCAGCGACAAACACCCAGAAGGCTGCTTCAAACTGCTGTGCCCCGATCAGGAAAATAATGACCGGAACAAGAATAAGCCGTCCGATCGTAATGAGGTTAGGTAGGAAACTCACGGAGCCTGCGACCCGATATTCTGACGTGTAAGCCGGTCAGCGGTGGCTTCATCTGCGGGTAAATCTCCACCCGCAGCGGGCGATGGACGCGGGACAGGGGCCGTATTTGCATTGCCGCCTGAAACCGGCGCCGCTGCGTCAGGGCGCACATCTGCCTGCGGCGTGGTCATAGCTGTCGCCACTGTAATGGTCCAGAAGCCAGCCTCTTCAACCAGCCTAATCTGGCGTTGGCTGAGGTTGGCCGCGAGCGCTGGCATCGGGCCTGCGACCCGCAGATTGATTTGCGCGCCACGCGGTGACATGGCCACAACGTCAAGCCCCTGAACGATGGAGGCGGCGTTCAGCCGACTGCGTATTGCCGCCCATTCAGCCAGCGATGTGAACTCAACAGAGGCAGACACAATCTGCTCTAACCCAAAAGCCACTGCGTTTTGAGTTTTCCAGCTTGCAATCAGTGAATTACGGATGCCTTCGGCGCCGGCGGCAGCGGCTTCTTCAACAGTGGCGCCTGAAAAAGTGCGTACCGTCGATTCGCTGCCCGTTGGTGTGACACGATGCAGCGTTACTTCAAGTTGGCCGGTCTCGTCGCCGCGGGCATGGGCGACCAGCACCTGCTCCACGTTGTAACGCGCGGCGATTTGCGCGACGGCGGGCCAGTCGGCGGTGATGGCAGAGCCAGCATCAATCGCAGAAAAGTCCTGCAGGTCACCCAGCGGCAACGAGATGGGCACCAGCGAATTGGCGAGGCCGGTCTGCTCCCAGGCCGCACGCCACGGGTTGGGTTCGTCAAACAACACACGCACGCCGGGCGTATCGAGCACCGGCAGCAGCAGCGATGGCGCGGCCTGATTTTCGGTGAAGCGCACTCCGGTGCGGCGAAGATGGTCTCGCACGGCCTGCGGGTTCAGGCGGGCGGTGACGTCAGCAATATAGCGGGTGGCGGAGGCCCGCTCGTTGGCCACACCGATACCGGCAACAAGAAGTTCTGCGGTTTGTGCATCCAGTTCCGGCAGGCGCGGCCAGTCCTCATATAGCGTGAACCGCCGAAGCACCTCATCGGAGGCCTTGATGCGGGCGTCGGCCAGTGCCACAGAACGCGCCTGTTCGGCATCCGCCCCCGTCGCATCAACGGACACGCCGGTGACCGTATAAACGTCAGATGAACCCTGCGCCGACGCTGCCGTTGCTGCGCCGCCGATGCACACCAAGAGAACCCCAAGGGCGCTTAAAAGGCGCTTTGCGTGCTGTACCAATAGTGTCTCCCGTTATCTGGCGTGCTGATCGACAGACTATAGCACCCGTGGCCCCTGCCCGTCCGCCCTCAATACGCCGCGGTCAGGCCGGCTGCACATGGCCCGATTGTAGGGCACACGGGCTTGCATTCTGATGACCTTTGGGCTCGTTTAGGCGCGCGCTGACCTGAGCGCAACAGCCTCTTCAGCCAACCAGCGGATTGCGGCGAAAAAATAACAGGCTAAACAACGGATTGACATGTGCGCGATCCGTCAACACGGACCACCAAGAGGGTTTCATGGCGCGCGAAAGCAGCGGCACGGCTGACAGGAAAAACGGCATCACCTATGCGGATGCCGGCGTGGATATTGATGCGGGTAACGAACTGGTGCGCCGCATCGCGCCCATGGCGAAGGCCACGCGGCGCTCAGGGGCTGACAGTGACCTTGGCGGGTTCGGCGGGCTGTTTGACCTGAAGGCTGCCGGTTTCAAAGACCCGGTGCTTGTTGCCGCCAATGACGGCGTGGGAACCAAGCTGCGGCTCGCAATCGATACGGGCATTCTCAACACGGTCGGGATTGATCTTGTGGCCATGTGCGTCAACGACCTTGTGGTGCAGGGAGCCGAGCCGCTTTTTTTCCTCGATTATTTTGCCACGGGCCATCTTGATGTGGATGCCGCAGCCCAGGTGATTTCCGGCATTGCGCAGGGCTGCATGCAATCGGGCTGCGCATTGATTGGCGGCGAAACCGCTGAGATGCCTGGCATGTATGCAGGCGACGATTTTGATCTTGCGGGCTTTGCCGTGGGCGCGGCTGAGCGCGGCACACTCCTGCCGCGCACTGACATGGCCCCTGGCGACGTGATTGTGGGGCTATCGTCCAGCGGCCTGCACTCCAACGGATTTTCGTTGGTGCGCCGGCTGATTGGCGACCATGGCGCAAGACTTGAAGCTCCGGCACCATTTGATACGCCCGCCGCAACACTTGGCGAGGCCCTGCTGACACCGACGCAGCTCTATGTGACGCAGCTTTTGCCCTCTATCCGCGCCGGTCACATCAAGGCGCTGGCGCACATTACCGGCGGCGGGTTTAGTGAAAACATCCCTCGCGTGCTGCCTGACCATCTGCGTTCGGACATCGACTATGCCTCGTGGGATTTGCCGCCGGTGTTTGGCTGGCTGCAATCTCTGGGCGGCATGAGCGACGGCGAGATGCGCCGTACGTTCAACTGCGGCATTGGCATGGTGGCAATAACATCTCCCGGAGACACCGCCGACGCCCTGGTTGCAGCGCTTGGCGACACAGGCATCGCAGCACGGCCCATCGGTGTGCTCGCGGCCTCATGAAGAAGCTGGCGGTGCTTATTTCCGGTCGCGGCAGCAACCTATCCGCGTTGATTGCCGCGTGTGCCGATACAGCATTTCCGGCGGAGATCACCATTGTTATTGCCAACCGCCCCGGCGCTGCGGGCCTGGCGCTTGCCAAAAAAGCAGGCATTGCCACGCTGGTGATCGACCACAAAAAATACGATGACCGGGCGGCGTTCGATGCCGCCCTTGATACGGTCTTGCGCCGGGAAAATGTTGATCTGGTCTGCCTGGCCGGGTTCATGCGGCTGCTGACAGATGGCTTCGTAAATGGCTGGCGCGGCAAGATGATAAATATTCATCCATCGCTTCTGCCCGCTTTCAAGGGCCGTGATGTGCATCAGCGTGCGCTTGATGCGGGGGTCACACTGTCAGGCTGCACGGTGCATTACGTGACGCCCGAAATGGATAGTGGGCCAATCGTGGCGCAGGCAGCAGTGCCGGTTGTGCCCGGGGATACCGCTGAGGCCCTGGCTGACCGCATTCTGGCAGCCGAACATGTACTTTATCCCCATGCCGTACGACTGATCTGTGAGGGGCGCGCGTCGTTCGACGGTCCGGAGGCCGGCCAGGCGCACGAAAAAGGGACGGACACCAAGTGCCCGCCCCTTATTTCGCCACCACTCTAAACAGTGGTTCAGCCGACGATTTCGTCGTCCTTGAAAAAATACTTGATTTCTTCTGCGGCTGTTTCGGGCGCATCTGATCCGTGTACGGAATTGGCCTCAATGCTTTCCGCAAAGTCGGCGCGGATGGTGCCGGGCGCGGCGTCCTTGGGGTTGGTCGCACCCATCACTTCGCGGTTCTTGGCCACGGCGTTTTCACCTTCAAGCACCTGCACAATGACCGGGCCGGATGTCATGAATGACACAAGGTCATTGAAGAACGGGCGCTCTTTGTGAACTGCATAAAAGCCCTCAGCCTGTGCCTTGGACAAATGCAGACGCTTGGACGCGATGACACGCAGGCCTGCTGATTCGAGACGGTCAATCACCTTGCCGGTGATATTGCGCTTGGTGGCATCGGGTTTGACGATGGAAAACGTGCGTTCAAGAGCCATAGGGGTAAGTGCCTTTCGCTGGACGTGGCTTGATCGGGGTTGTTGTGTCGCTTTCCTGCCACCGCAACGCAGCCTTGCCTTGGGCGCTGTGGACTTTTGAGACGGGAAGCGTAGAAGGTCGGGTTCAAGGAGGCCCCGCGGGGCTGAATTGGAGCGGGTTATAGCCGCGCGGGCGCACCCACCGCAACCACCGATCCGCCATCCGCCGACCTGCCATCGCCAAACCCGATTGAGGCCTGCCGCCGCCATGTTGCAAATCAACGATCTGACCTACCGCATCGGCGAGCGGGTGTTGCTGCGTGATGCCACCGCCGGCATTCCGGAGGGCAAGCATGTGGGTGTTGTGGGCCGCAATGGGGTGGGTAAATCCACGCTTTTCGCCCTCATCAATGGCGACCTTGCAGCCGACCAGGGCAGCATCTCCGTGCCCAAGAACTGGCGCATCGGCGGCGTTGAACAGGAAGCGCCTGCCAGCAGCACCAGCCTGCTCGACACGGTGCTGGAAGCCGATACCGAGCGACTGGAGCTATTGGCGGAGGCTGAAACGGCCACTGATCCGCAGCGCATTGCCGAGGTGCATATGCGCCTTGCAGACATTGAAAGCCACAGCGCCCCGGCGCGTGCGGCGTCCATTCTGGCTGGCCTGGGCTTCTCCGACGAAGACCAGGCTCGCCCTACCAGCGATTTTTCCGGCGGTTGGCGGATGCGGGTGGCGTTGGCCTCCTTGCTGTTCACTCAGCCGGATCTTTTGCTGCTTGATGAACCCACCAACTATCTGGACCTCGAAGGGGCGATCTGGCTGGTTGATTATCTGCGCAAATATCCGCGTACGCTGCTGGTGGTGAGCCATGACCGCGATCTGCTGGATCAGGTGGCAAGCGGCATTTTGCACGTGGAGCATCAGCGGCTGTCTTATTACCCCGGCAATTTCGAGAGGTTTCAGCGTCTCAAAGCCGAGCAGCAGGCGCATAATCTGGCGTTACGCAAAAAGGTGGATGCAAAGCGCAAGCACATGGAAGCGTTTGTTGAACGCTTTCGTGCCAAGGCGTCCAAGGCACGGCAGGCGCAAAGCCGCCTGAAAGCGCTGTCGAAGCTCGAACTGCCGGACATTTTGTCGGACGAATTGTCCGCGCCCATCTCCCTGCCCGGCCCGGATGATCTGCTGCCGCCGCCGATCATTACCATGCAGGATGCCGCGGTTGGCTATGGCGACAACCCGCCGGTGCTGTCAAACCTGACATTGCGGATAGATCAGGACGACCGCATTGCGCTGCTGGGGGCCAACGGCAACGGCAAATCCACCTTTGCCAAGCTGGTCACGGCGCGGCTCAAGCAACAGACCGGCGGGCTGCGGCGCTCGCCAAGACTGCGCATCGGCTATTTCGCGCAGCATCAGGTGGATGAGTTGGCCGAGGGGCTGACGCCCTACCAGAACATGCGCCTTTTGATGGAGAAGTTTGGCGAGGTCACAGATGCTGCCGTCCGGGCGCGTGTCGGGGCCATCGGATTTTCGGGTGAGCGGGCAAATGTGAAAGTCGGCAATTTGTCTGGCGGCGAGAAAGCCCGGCTGCTGCTGGCCATCGCCACCTATGACAAGCCGCACATGCTGGTGCTTGATGAGCCGACAAACCATCTGGACATGCAGGGGCGCGACCAGTTGGTGAACGCCATCAACGAGTATCCCGGCGCGGTCATTCTCATCAGCCATGACCAGCACCTGATTGAATCTTGCGCGGACAGGTTGTGGCTTGTGCACAACGGTCGGGTCGAAAGCTATGACGGCGACATGGATGACTATCGCCGTCTGTTGCTAAGCCAGCGCGGGCGGCCCGGCGGGCCAGCGGCTGGCGGCACGTCGTCGCTGGATACCGCACAGACAGACGCACGCAGGGAGAGCGAGCCTGATGCGTCACGCGGCAAGGATGCACGCAAGTCATCCGCGAAGCAGCGGGCGGGCATTGCACCGCTCAAAAAGGAGGCTGACGACGCCGAACACGCCATTCTGGAAATCGAAGAAAAGATTGCCAAAATGGATGCGGTACTGGCTGACGGCAGCCTGTTTGAGCGTGACCCTAAAAAGGCCGACCTCATTTCGCGCGCACGCGGTGAACTCGGCACCCGACTGGAAAAGGCCGAAGCGCGATGGCTGAAGCTGATGCAGAAATACGAAAGTGCCGTCGCGGAGCTGGATGACAGCTAGCGGGCTCTCAGGCTTTCTTTTCCCATTTGCCTGCGGCTGACTGCTGCCAGTAGGTAGTGTCGTGGCCTGCTTCCTTGCCGGCTTTCCAGTGACCGCGTGCAGCGTTCACCGCCTCAGCATCGCCACCGTCAAACATCAACACGCAGCGCTGATAGGTCTGCGCACCGGCGATGTCGGCACCATCCACCGCGAATAACACATTGGCGGCTGCCGGGTTATCCTCGCCGGTTGTCAGCAGCACCGGCTGGTCAGCATCGTTACCGCCACCGCTCAGGCCGTGGGGCAGGAATGCATCGTCGCTGTAGGTCCACAGGTGGGCGTCAAGCGACTGGGCGCGTTCGGACGAGCCGGTACGCACGACAGCTTTCCAGCCACGCTCAAGGGTTTTTTCCAGAAGCTGCGGCAGCACTTTTTCAAGCGATGAGCGTTCCAGATGATAGAAAAGCAGCTCAGCCATCAGCGCTCGAAATTGTCTGCAACGAGACGATCAAGCAGCCGCACTCCCCAGCCTGTACCCCATGACGGTGACGTCGGTTTGCTGCCGGACTGCCAGGCGGTGCCCGCAATATCCAGGTGCGCCCAGGGCACACCATTGGTGAAGCGCGCAAGGAACTGCGCGGCGGTAATGGACCCTGCGTTGCGTCCGCCAATATTGCGCATGTCAGCGAACTTGGACTTGATGAGCTTGTCATACGCCTCGCCCATGGGCAGACGCCACAGGGTTTCCCCCGTTGCCTTGCCGGCCTCAAGCAGTTGCTCGCTCAGCTTATCGTTATCGGAGAAGAGACCCGCATGTTCCTCACCCAGCGCCACCAGAATGGCGCCGGTGAGCGTGGCAAGATCGATCATGAACTTCGGTTTGAAGCGATCCTGCGTGTACCAAAGGGCGTCCGCCAGCACGAGGCGGCCTTCGGCATCGGTGTTCTGGATTTCAATGGTCTGGCCCGACATGGAGGTGACGATATCGCCGGGGCGCTGAGCACCCGCGTCCGGCATGTTTTCAACAAGGCCAATGACGCCAACCGCATTGACCCTGGCCTTGCGGGCGGCCAGCGCCAGCATGGTGCCCGTCACAGCGGCGGACCCACCCATGTCGCCTTTCATATCTTCCATGCCCGCGCCGGGCTTGAGGGAAATGCCACCGGTATCAAACGTCACGCCCTTGCCGACAAATGCTATCGGCTTTGTTTTAGGCGCACCCCCGTCCCACCGCATGATGACGAGCTGGCTTTCGCGCACGGAGCCTTGCCCCACGCCCAGCAAAGACCCCATGCCGAGTTTTTCCATCTGTTTTTCACCCAGCACCTCGACCTTGAGGCCATGGGATGTCAGCGCCCTGCAGCGTTTGGCGTAGCTTGCGGGATAAAGAATGTTTGGCGGCTCGTTCACCAGGTCGCGGGCGAGATAGACGCCCTGCGCGATGGCTGACAGCACATCCCATTTCCTTTTGGCCGCGGCCATCGCCTTGGTGTGGACAGCCACTTTGGAAAGAGAAGGTTTTTGGTCGGGCTTCAGTTTGGTCTGGTAGCCGTCGAACCGATAGGCGGCGAGCATGGCCCCCATGGCCAGATGCGCTGCAATGTCGGCATCGGCGATGTCACTGTCGGCGATCGGGTCAGCGGCGATGGCCACCTGCTTGATGCGCTGCGCGTTGGCGCGCGCCACCATGTTTCCGGCAGCCGTCTCAAGGGCTTGAACCTTGAGCGACTTGGCGCCGCCCAGCCCGACAACAAAAATGCGCGACAGACCCACGCCCTGCGGGGCCACCATATCCAGCACCTGGCCGCTTTTGCCCTTGAAGCCAGCAGCCTTTATGGCTGCAGCAACACCGCCTCCGGTGGCGTCATCAACGGATTTTGCGGATGCCAGCAACTTGGCACCCTCAACCGCCAGCAGAATCAAGACGCCTGATTTAGGCAGCGTGCTGCCGGAGATAGTCACGTTCATCAGATATTCCTTAGAAATGCCAGAGGGATGAGTGCCGGAAGGTGTATTTGTGAGGCGGGAACTACCCTGTTCTAAAAGTGCAAATGCCCTGCTTTCCGTTAACTGTATCCTGATTGGCCCCTGAGATGCCCAAAAAGTGTTGTGTTTGGCCAAATATCACATGCTGCGGGGCTTCGCCAAACCGTCAAAATGCGGTATTGCCTGAAATGGGGTGGTCAAAACGAAGCCTGTCAGGCGTACGGCGTTAACCAAAAAGGATCGCAATGCGCTTAACCTATCCCGGTACTGCCCTTAATTGCGTGCGCGGCGCTTGCAGTGGCGCGGGCGGCCTTACGGGTTGAAAACACAAGACTGGACACGAGGCCGATGGCCAGCGAGCGCCCATCCCGTTTTTTCAAGATCGACACTTATGTGGCGCGGCTGATTACCGGCCCGTTCTTCATCTTCCTGCTCATTCTCACCGGGGTTGTGTGGCTTACCCAGTCGCTTGAACTGCTCAATGATGTGATTGAGCAGGGACAGAACATCGGTGTGTTCCTTTATCTGTCTGTGCTCGTCATACCATCCATTCTGGTGGTGGTGCTTCCCATCGCTTTGTTTTTCGCGTGCCTGTATGCACTTTACAGATTGCGGTCTGACAGCGAACTGGTGGTGATGTTTGCAGCCGGCATGAGCCGCTGGCGCGTGGCGCGGGCAATCTTTGCCTGCGCGATTGCGGTCATGCTGCTCACCTACCTGGTCAACATGCTGCTGCTGCCCATGGCCATGCGCGACATGCGCTCGGTGTTGCTGGACATGCGCACACAGTTTGCCTCGTCGCTGCTACAGGAAGGTGAGTTTACCCTCCCGGCTGACGGTCTGACGGTGTTTGTGGAAAACCGGCTTCCCGGCGGTCTGATTGAAGGGCTGCTGGTGCATGACAACCGTGACAAGGACAAACCCGTTAGCTACATCGCTGATCGCGGACAGCTTGTGGATACGCCGGAAGGTCCACGGCTCATCATGCTGAATGGCAACATTCAGCGACGCGACGAAAACCGTAAAACCGACTTTTTGTATTTCGACAAATATGCGTTTGACCTCAGCCAGTTTTCCAACCCCGCAGACGAACGCTATTTCAAGGCCTATGAGCGATATCTGCACGAGTTGCTATGGCCCGACATGACGCTGGCCTATGATAATCAGTATGCGAATGAACTTATTGCAGAAGGTCATGCACGCATAACATCGCCGCTGTTTGCACTTGTACTGGCCGCCTTCGCCATGGCCGGATTGCTGCCCAATGAGTTTAGCCGGCGGGGCTACGGCAAGCGTATTACACTTACGGTGGCGCTTGGCCTTGGCATTCGGTTGTTTGATCTGGCGGCAGTCGGCTGGGCAACTCGGTACCCGATACTCATCAGCATCCAGTATCTTGTTCCACTGCTGGCGCTCGCCGGGGCGTGCGCAATCATCAATGGCTGGCGGCCCACGGCAATGGTTCTCGCGGTCCGTGATCGTTTGAAACACAGCGGCAATGCGGAGGCAGGCGCATCATGAGACTGCCCTGGACCATGTACCTGTATTTTGGTCGGCGGGTGTTGTTTGCCGTCATCGCCGCATTCATCATCAGCATGGCGTTGGCCTTCGTAATTGATTTTGTTGAGCTGTTGCGGCGGACCGGGTCACGCGAGGTTCCCTTCGGCACTGTGCTGACCATGGGTCTCTTGAGGCTGCCGAGCATCTCCGAAAAAATGATGCCGTTCTCAATGTTGTTCGGCTCAATGTGGGCGTTCCTGCAACTGTCACGCTCAAATGAGTTTGTGGTGGCCCGCGCATCCGGCGTCTCGGCGTGGCAGTTTTTGGCTCCGGCTGTTGTGCTGGCGCTGTTTATCGGCGTGGGGGCGGTGGCGGTTTATAATCCGCTGGCGTCTGCCATGGTGTCGCGCTTTGAAGCGCTGGAATCCGAACATGTGCGCGGGCGCACCAGCCTACTGGCGGTTTCCGAATCAGGACTTTGGCTACGGCAGGCCGATGAAGCCGGTCAGTCAGTGATCCATGCGCTGGGGGCCACAAATCAGGGCGTGGACCTGCGCGATGTCATCATTTTCCTGTATGGCAATGACGAGGAGTTTACCGGGCGCATTGACGCGGATACCGCAACACTTGCCGTCGGCAGGTGGCAGATATCCAACGCGCAGGTCACAATACCTGGCCAGCAACGCCAGTTTCACGAGATGTACGAACTGCCAACCAGCCTGACCCTTGAACGGGTACAGGAAAGTTTTGCCTCACCCGACACTTTGTCGTTTTGGGATCTGCCGGAGTTCATTGAAACGGCACAGGAGGCTGGTTTTTCCGCGCTGCGCTATGAGTTGCATTGGCACCAGTTGGCATCGCGGCCCTTTTTGATGGCCGCCATGGTGCTGATTGCGGCCTGCTTCAGTTTGCGTCTGACACGGCTGGGGGGCATCGGCCAGCTTATTGTGGCGGGCGTGGTCAGTGGCTTTTTTCTGTATTTTTTCACCGACGTTACCCTTGCGTTGGGCGCACGGGGGGTTATGCCTGTTGTATTGGCCGCATGGTCGCCGGCCTTTATCAGTGCCATGCTTGGCGCAGCGCTGATTTTTCACCAGGAGGATGGTTAGCACCAGATGGGGGACGGGGGCGTCTTTTCAGCCTTGATGCGTTTGGTCGGACCGATCGCCCGCACATCTGTGCGGACGCGGGGTCCCGCCATGCTTGCTGCTGCATTCACACTATTGCCAGCCATAGCGCTCTCCTCGGTCGCAGTCGCGCAATCGGCTGACGTCGCAGGCGACACCGTGCTCATTGAAGCCGACGAAATGGTCCACGACCGCGACAACGACGTTGTCACCGCTGACGGCAATGTCGAGATCACCTCCGACAGTCACGTGCTCCTTGCTGACAGCGTGGTCTATGACCGCGGAACCAAAACGGTGACAGCAAGCGGCAATGTCAGTCTGCTGCAACCTGACGGACAGGTCATGTTTGCCGACACGATGGTTCTCTCGGATGACTTTGCTGATGGTGTTGGCAACACGGTGCGGCTGTTGTTGGAAGACAACGCGCGTGTTGCGGCCAACTCTGGCACGCGCAGCGCCGGCAACAGGACGGAGCTCAACAAAGCCGTCTATACGGTTTGCGATGTATGTGCGGAAGATCCGGACTCTTCGCCGTTGTGGCAGATACGCTCATTCAAAGTCGTACACGACAAAGAAAAAAAGCGGGTTGAGTACGAAGACGCCTTTATCGAGTTCTTTGGTGTCCCGGTTTTCTACACGCCCTATTTCAGCCACCCGGACCCAAGCGTCAAACGCCAGACAGGGTTGCTGACACCGACCATTGCCATTTCAGAAGACTTCGGCACAAGCGTCAGAACACCGTTCTTCTGGAACATTGCGCCCAATATGGATTTCACTTTCCGGCCGAGATGGCAAACGGAAGTGGGGCATGTATATGCGGGCGAGTTTCGCCATCATCTGGGCTTCGGCGAATACACTATCGATGCCAGCGCCACATGGCCGGATGAAGATGCCGTGGGCGTCAATGCCATTGAGCCGTTCCGCGGACATGTGTTTGCAGACGCCAAGTTCGATATCACGCAAAAGACCACTGCCGGGCTGGAACTGAAACTCACCTCGGATGAGACCTATTTACGGCGCTACGACATTTTCAACGACAACGACCTGATCTCGACAGCCTATGCTGAAACCATTGACGGGAGAAACTACGCCCGCGCGGAGGCATTTTATTTTCAGGGCCTGCTGACAACAGACGATCAGGCCAGCATTCCCTTTGTGGCGCCGTTGATTGACGCTGAGTACTACTTCAAGCCGCTGATTGCCGGAGGTCAGGTAAAGGCGAGTGTCAACGCCCTAAATCTGCAACGCGTCGAGGGTACCAGCTTCCAAAGATACTCTGCCGACATCGGCTGGGACCTGTCGCGAACCGCACGTACCGGTGAACAGTTTGGTGCTTTTGTGGACGTCCGCGGCGACGTGTATGTGGTGGACGAGGATGTTCTGGTGCCGGGTGGCAAGAACCAGTCTTCCGTTCAAACACGCCTCCTCCCGACTGTGGGCCTTGAATACAGCTGGCCCTGGATAAGCGACAGCGGCGGCGGCGCGCACGTGATAGAGCCAATTGTTCAGGCCATCTACTCGCCGAGCAATTCCAATCCGCGAGACATCCCCAACGACGACAGTCTGGCGGTTGATTTTGACACCACTCACCTTTTTGATCGAAACCGATATCCTGGCTTCGACCGTTTCGAAGACGGTGCACGCGTTAATTACGGCCTTCAGTATTCCTATGTCGGCGATGAAGGTGGGGAGGCCAATCTGCTCTTGGGGCAATCTTACCAGCTGGAAGACAGTGCCGCTTTCCCGCGCGGCAGCGGTTTGCAAAGCAGCGAATCAGATGTTGTAGGTCGCCTTCAGATCAACCCGGCACCCTATCTGGATGTGGTCAGCCGGTTTCGGGTTGACCCGTCCGACGGCAAACTGCTGCGCAACGAAGTGGACCTGACGTCCAGCTTCAATGTCTTTGAGAACCGCCCGTTTGCGCTTTATGCGAACTATGTGTTTCTGGATCAGAGCCTGGATACAACCAACCGCCGCGAGGGTGAGGAAATAAATGGGGGGTTCTCCTACAATTTTACGGATGACTGGTGGCTGAGCGCTTCAGCGCGCCGTGACCTGAGACGCTCGGCTATGGTCTCGAACTGGATAGGCCTCACCTACCTCGACGAATGCTTCCTGTTCAGCCTCGCTTTTGAACAAAGCTTCATTCGCGACCGCGATATTGAGCCGACAACGTCCGTGGTTTTCAGGATTGAGCTTGTTACATTGGGCGAGTTCGGCGGCACCACAGATGTTGCGGGCCCAACAGGCAATTAGGCACCTGCGATCAGAGAGTCGCGCGGGTGTTGCAACGGCTTGATTGGCGGACAACATTCTCTATGCTCAGCATCACTTGCGGGGGCACAAGATGAGAATGTCGACGCCGCGCGGAAAGATGCGGCAACATTTTCAATGCCGGTTCAGACCTCCAAGCGGCGGAAAACTGCGCCGCCAGTAAGCAAAGTTACACAACGAAAATGAGCTCAAAAAAACTCACATCATTCATGGATCGCCTGGCAGTTTCGTGGCTGCCTGCCGCTGTCGGCGGGCTTGCCGGACTTGCACTGTTTGCCGCACCGCTGATGCTGACCATGCCTGCGCCTGCTTCCGCACAAATGGTGCAGCGGATTGCCGCTATCGTGAATGACAGCGTTATCTCGGGCTATGACCTTGACCAGCGACTGGGGCTGATTGTTGCAACAGCAGGTGTCCCACCAACACCTGAAAACCTGGAACGCATCAGACCTCAGATACTGCGTACCCTGGTTGACGAACGGCTGCAGATTCAGGAAGCGACCGAAAACAACATCACGGTTGACGAGGACCAGGTCAATCAGGCGATTGAGCGGCTTGGTGGCCGCAACAACATGACGCTTGAGCAAATCGAAGCGTTTCTTGAGAGCGTTAACGTCAACGCGACCACCTTGCGCACGCAGGTTTATGCAGAGCTTGCATGGAACGAGCTGGTGCAAAACCGGTTTGGCCCCCGCGTTACCGTAACAGACACCGAAGTTGACACTGTGCTGGAGCGCATCATCAATCAGTCGGAGCAGGCATCCTATCTGGTGTCAGAGGTTCTGATTCCTGTCGAAAGCCCCGACGAGGAAGCCGAGGCACGGGCATCCGCTGCGCAACTCGCCGAGCAGATTCGTTTGGGGGGCGACATTCGCGCGATTGCCGGCCAGTTCAGTCAGGCACCGACGGCTGCCAATGGCGGTGATGCCGGTTGGATTATTGACGGGCAGTTTTCAGACGAGCTCAACTCGGTATTGCGACGGATGCAGGTGGGTCAGGTATCAGACCCGATCCGCACCGTCAGCGGTTTTCATATTTTGCAGCTGCGTGATCGGCGGCTGGCGGGCGACCAGCAGGACCCTATGGATTCAACCATCACGCTGGAAGCCGTCAATATTCCGTTTGCGGATGATCTCCCGCGCGAGCGACTTGCCCGTAACAGCAATGCCGTCCGCCAGGCCCTGGAACGCCCGATTGCATGTGGCCAGCTTGAGGCCCTTGGCAGGTCGATCGACCCTGAGGCCCGGTTCAACAGGATTGAGAACAGGCCGATGCGCGCGTTCCCTGAACCGGCGCGCCCAGCGCTGCTGGCATTACAGCCAAACCAGTGGGGCGCCCCTCAGCGCACGCCGGAAGGCATTGAGCTGATTGTGTTGTGCAGTCGCACCATGACAGAGCGCGAATTGCCCAGCCGTGATGACATTGAAAATCAGCTTTTCAATCAGGAACTGGCCATGATGTCGCGCCGCTATCTGCGTGATCTGCGGCGCAACGCCGTCGTTGAAATGCGGTGACGCAGGCTCCTGCCAATCAAGGGCTGCCATCTGATCTGACCGCTCCGCTTGCCGTGACGATGGGAGAGCCGTCCGGGATAGGCGGCGAAATACTCATCAAGGCATGGCTGTCCCGGCTTACACATGACCTGCCTGCGTTCGTTGCCATTGACGACCCGGCGCGTCTTGCGGCTGAAGCTGCATCACTAGGCGTTGACGTGCCGATTGTCCGCGTCAGCAGCGCCAGACAGGCATTTGATGCATTTGCCCACTCCCTTCCCGTTGCAGCGCTTGACGAGCCACTTTCGCCACCTCCCATAGCCGGCACACCATCTGTTGCCCATGCGGAAGCGGTCATGGGGTCGATCGAGATTGCCACACAATGGGTATTTGAAGGTCAGGCCTGCGCGGTTGTGACCAACCCCATTCAAAAACAAACCCTCTATGAGGCGGGCTTCAGATATCCGGGGCACACGGAATACCTTGCTGCCCTCACGGGTGCCGAGGGCGCACCGGTAATGATGCTTGTGTCGCCTCAGTTGAAGGTCGTGCCGGTCACTATCCATATGCCACTGGCTGATGTAGCGCAGAGCCTGAATACACAGACGATTATTCATGCAGGCCGCGTCACGGCGGCAGCGCTCAGAACCGATTTTGGCATAAAGTCGCCGCGCCTTGCTGTCGCAGCACTTAATCCCCATGCCGGTGAAGGGGGCACACTTGGCACACAGGAACGCGAGATTATCGCGCCTGCGATTGAGGCGCTTCGCCAGCAGGGCATTCGCGCCAACGGGCCACACCCTGCCGATACGTTGTTTCATGCTCGTGCCCGCGAGCAGGCTGACGCTGTTTTGTGCATGTATCACGATCAGGCGCTGATCCCGCTCAAGACGCTGGATTTTGACCAAGGCGTGAATATCACACTTGGCCTGCCGATAGTGCGCAGTTCCCCTGATCACGGCACGGCGCTGGACATTGCCGGGCGCGGAGAAGCCCGCGCCGACAGCCTGATCGCCGCGATGAAACTTGCAGCTTCATGTGCTGAGAATCGCCGCAAGGCGATCTCATGATACGGCACGCCATGATACGGGTCGGCCAATGAGCGATGACGGGCTTCCGCCTCTGCGCGATGTCATTGCGAGCCATGGGCTTGATGCGCGCAAATCACTGGGCCAGCATTTTTTGCTGGATCTCAATCTGACCCGCCGCATTGCGCGGGCGGCGGGCGACTTGTCATCGTGCGACGTTGTTGAAATCGGCCCCGGCCCCGGCGGTCTTACGCGCGCCTTGCTGATGGAAGGTGCCCGGCGCGTGGTTGCTGTCGAGCGCGACGCACGTTGCGTGGCGGCACTTGGCGAAATTGCCGCGGCTTATCCCGGACGACTGGAGCTTATTGAGGCTGATGCGATGCAGGTGGATGAGGGTTCACATGTACAGCCCGGCGCGCGGATTGTTGCCAACCTGCCCTACAACATTTCAACCGCGCTGCTGCTCAAATGGCTGAGCCTTGACACGTGGCCGTCATGGTTTGCCAGCATGACGCTGATGTTCCAGCGCGAAGTCGCCGAGCGGATTGTTGCGGCACCGGGAACCAAATCATATGGCCGTCTGTCGGTCATTTCCCAGTGGCGCGCCAAAGCGGCAATTGTGTTTGACGTGGACCCGCGTGCCTTCACGCCACCGCCTAAAGTGATGTCGAGCATCGTACACCTCATGCCGCGTGAGGCAGCGCCGGATGACCCATCGCTGGCCAGCGTCGAGAAGGTGACCGCGGCGGCTTTCGGCCAACGTCGCAAGATGCTGCGGGCGTCACTCAAGCAGGTGTTCCGCGACCCTGAAGCGCACTGTGCGGCAGTTGGCATTGACCCAACGACACGCGCTGAGCGCCTGACCGTTGCCGACTTCCTCAGTCTTGCCCGGCGGCTTGAAATGGCACCCCGATAGGCTTTCTTTTTGCGCCGGTATTGTGGTCGATCCATGTTGTGGCCACGCCGTGCGAGTGGCACAGTAGCGCCAACAATGAACTGACATAATGTCGGCTGATTGGGTCATTGCTGGAATGGCCCGGTTTTCCAGGGACTCAAGGAACGCATGTAATGGCAACGCTCAATTATCTCACGACAACCCATATTGACTTTGGTGCCCGCTCGATGCTGGCGGATACGCTCAAGCAGCTTGGCATCAAGCGTCCAATGATTGTGACCGACAAAGGCATTGTTGCCGCCGGCATTCTGGACAAAGCCCGCGAAGCAATGGGCAACGAGTTTGCGCCGGAGGTTTTTGACGGCACACCGGAAAACCCGACGGAAGAAGCAACTCTTGAGGCGCTAAAGCAATATCAGGATGCTGGTTGCGACGGTGTCGTGAGCCTGGGGGGCGGCTCATCCATGGACCTTGCCAAGGGGCTCGCGCTACTGGCCACGCATAAGGGTCCGCTTACGCAATATGCAGCCATCGAAGGCGGCGGCGCGCTGATCGGCGACATGGCGCCGCACATTGCCATGCCCACAACGGCTGGCACGGGCTCGGAAGTCTCTGTCGGTTCGGTCATCATCACGCAGGACGGACGCAAGCTGATTTTTGCCAGCCAGAAGATGCTGCCAAATGTTGCTATCTGCGACCCGGAACTCACGCTTGGTCTGCCTGCCCGCCTGACGGCAGCGACCGGCATGGATGCCGTCACACACTGCATCGAGGCTGTGCTGTCGCCAATCGAAAACCCGCCTGCGGAAGCCGTGGGTCTGGATGGTCTGCGGCGCGCAGTCAAGCTTGGCTACCTCGAACGTGCCGTTGCGGATGGTCAGGACCGGGATGCGCGTTACAACATGATGATGGCCGCCAGCGAAGGAGCGATGGCCTTTATCAAGGGGTTGGGCGCTGTTCACTCCATGAGCCATGCATGCGGTCGGGTGAAAGAATTGCGCCTGCACCACGGCACGCTGAACGCTGTCATTCTGCCGACTATCCTTCGCTACAACGAGGGCCATGTGGGCGACAAATATGAGCGCATTCGCGACGCCATGGGGCTTGCACCAAATGCTGATCTGGCGGAAGCGATTGAAGCCATCAACGCCAAGCTGGGTATGCCAAAAAACCTTGGCGAGATGGGCGTCAGCATGAACACGCCGGGCATTGTTGAAAATGCGCTGACGGATGTGAGCACCTTCACCAATCCGCGCCCGCTTGAAGCCAGCGATTATGAAAAACTGTTTGAGCAGGCCATCGGCTAAAGCCAGCCACGCCCTGCCCGCCGCCGACACACACCATCCGTTGCCAAGGAGTTACCTGCCATGAAGAGCCAGTCAATCGTCACCTATGGCGAAGCACTTGAAGAAACCACCTCGGACACACCGCAGCCGCAGGGCCGCGAAGTGCTCATCAAAGTGTCTCATTGTGGTGTCTGCCACTCAGATGTGCACCTGCATGACGGCTACTTCGATATGGGCGGTGGTAACAAGCTTGACGTGAAGGGTGGTCGCAAACTGCCGTTTACCCTCGGCCATGAGATTGAAGGCGTGGTGGAAGCTGTTGGCCCTGACGTGGAGGGCATCAAGCTAGGCGACGACTACGTGGTGTATCCGTGGATCGGCTGCGGTGAGTGCCCCACCTGTGAACGTGGCGACGAACACTATTGCAACAAGCCGCGCCAGCTTGGCATCAATGTGGCCGGCGGTTTTGCAACTCATGTGCTGGTTCCGGACCAGAAGTATCTGCTGGATCGCACCGGTGTGACGGAAGGTTTGGCGGCCACCTATATGTGTTCCGGCCTCACGGCCTATTCCGCCATCAAGCGGATAGGTGATCCCGGCCCCGACGACAAGGTGGTGATTGTCGGGTGCGGCGGCGTTGGCATGATGGGCATTCAATTTGCCCGCGCGCTGTTGTCCTCAGCTCCGCTTGCGGCGGACGTGGATGCGGGCAAGCTGCAGGCGGCACAGGGTGCCGGCGCGGCGGCTGTGTACAACCCCAAGGATGAAGGTGCTGTCCAGCAGGTTATTGCTGATACCAATGGCGGTGCCTATGCCGCGATTGATTTTGTCGGCTCTGAATCGTCCCTGGCGTTTGCCTCATCGGTTGTGCGCAAAGGCGGGCAGGTTGTGGTCGTTGGTCTGTTTGGCGGTGGTTTTGCCATGCCTATCCCGATGTTCCCCATGCGCGCTCTTACGATTGCAGGCTCCTTTGTGGGCTCGCCGCAGGAGGCGGCTGACATGATGGAGCTGGTGCGTGCGGGCAAGGTTGACCCGATCCCCGTTGAAGAACGCGGCATGGATAAAGCCACACAGTCGCTCGAGGATCTGCGTCAGGGGTCCGTTTTGGGTCGCGTGGTGCTGGTGCCCTAAAGGCACTTTCTAAAGGCCTTCACGCAGGCCTTTTACAAAGCCGTCAAGGCCGGTCTGGCGCGGGCGTTTCAGGCGTTCCGCGTCAAGGATCGCCCGCACCTGTGCGGCGCTTTGGGTCACATCCTGGTTGACGATGATGTAATCATACTCAGCCCAATGGCTCATTTCGTCAGCGGCCTTGGCCATGCGACCTGCCACAACTTCGGCACTGTCCTGCGCGCGGGCATGGAGGCGGCGCTCAAGCTCCTGCGTTGACGGTGGCAAAATGAAGATGCTCACAACGTCTGCTCCGGCATTCTGCTTGAGCTGCTGGGTGCCCTGCCAATCAATATCAAACAGCACATCACGGCCCGAACTCAACGCTGTTTCAACCGGCGCGCGTGGCGTGCCGTAGTAGTTCCCGAACACCTTTGCATGTTCCAGAAACTCTGACCTGTTCACCATCAGGCCGAACTCTTCGACGCTGACGAAAAAGTAGTCCTTGCCGTCAACCTCGCCGGGCCGTGGCAGGCGTGTTGTTGCGGAAACGGACATGAAAATTTCGTCGTCGGTTTCAAGCAGGCCACGTGAGAGCGTTGTTTTACCCGCCCCTGACGGCGACGACATGACAAACATCAGCCCGCGGCGTTTGATGGAAAGATCACTCAACGTTTTGCACCTGTTCGCGCAACTGTTCGATGGCCGCCTTCATATCAAGGCCGATCCGCGTCAACTCGCTGTTGGATGATTTGGAACACAGGGTGTTCGCTTCACGGTTGAACTCCTGCGCCAGAAAATCAAGTTTGCGGCCAACCGCTTCGCCGCTGGCCAAGAGGTCACGGGCCTGCGTGATGTGGGCACGCAGGCGGTCAAGTTCCTCTCGGATGTCGGCCTTGCCAGCCAGCAGCGCCACTTCCTGAATGATGCGGTCTGCGGGCATCTCGGCCCTGTCTGCCAACAGCGCGTGCACCTGTTCCTCAAGGCGCGCCTGAAGCTCTTGGGGTGTTGTGGCAGCCAGATCAGCAGCGCGGTTTACCAGCGTTTCGGTTTCCAGCAACACTGCTTCGAGCACGGCGTGTAGCTTGTTGCCTTCGTCGGTGCGCGATGTGAGCAGACTCTCAACAGCGTCGCCAAAGGACTTTGTAATGGCCGCCTCGCGTGCCGCTGCTTCGGTTTCATCAACCGGCTCTTCGGCAACTTCCACAACGCCTCGGATAGATAGCACTGCATCAAGCGTTGGCGAGGGCGTGCCAAGTTTATGGGCCAGCGCCTGTAGGTCTGTTGTCAGGCGCGCGGCAAGCTCCTCGTTGACGCGCACCTGCGCTGTATCGCTCGACCGTTCAAGGGTCAGCGCGACCTGGCAAGCGCCGCGCCTGAGGGCGGTCTGCAGCGCCTTGCGTACATCGCGCTCGACAGCATCCAGGCCAGGTGGCATCCGCAGGCGGATGTCGAGGCCGCGTGCGTTGACGGTTTTGATTTCCCAATGCCACTGCCACTGGTCGCCTAAGCTGTTGGTGCGGGCGCCTTCGGCACGGCCGAATCCCGTCATGCTTTTGAGTGTCATGGCCGCACCTTAGCGCAGTCCGCGCTCGCGCTGTATCTGTCGCCATGCCCGCACATTGTTTGCGTGCTCGCGGTTGGTGCGGGCAAATGCGTGACCGCCAGTACCGTCAGCCACAAAGAACAGATACTCAGTGTCCGCCGGGTTCAGCACAGCCGCAATGGATGCCTCGCCTGGGTTGGCGATGGGCGTGGGTGGCAGACCGTCAATCTGATAGGTGTTGTACGGCGTTACGCCATCAAGCTCAGAGCGGCGGATGCGGCGGCCCAGCGCCCCCTGTCCCATGGTTATGCCATAGATGATGGTAGGATCGGACTGAAGACGCATACCCAGATTGAGCCGGTTGATGAACACGCTGGCAGCCTTGGGACGCTCATCGCCCTGCCCGGTTTCCTTCTCAACGATCGACGCCAGAATCAGCGCTTCCTCGACCGTGGAAAATGGCAACCCTTCGGCGCGGTTGGGCCACAATTCCTCAATGACCTTTGCCTGCGCGCGCTGCATACGGTCAATCACCTCCTGCCGGGACGTGCCGCGCGTGACCAGATATGTTTCGGGAAGAAGTGTTCCCTCAGCAGGCACAAACGGCACTATGCCGGTAAGGACGGGTTGGAGCTTGAGATGCTCGACGATCTCCCAGGAGGTCATGCCCTCCCACAGCGTGATGGGATGCAGAATGGGTTTTCCATCCACGAGAATACGCATGATCTGGCGCATACTGGCGTGACGCGGGATTTCGTATTCACCGGCCTTGAGCGCTGACGATTTGCGGTGCAGCTCAACGCCCGCGCGGAACATCAGCGCATTGGCCACAAGCCCTTCACTCTCGAGCTGGCTGGCAATGCGGTTAAGGCCTGAGCCTTCTTCAATGAGTACCGTTGTCCGGTCAGGGATTTCGCTGGGTCCGGTAAAGCCACGCCAGGCCAGCCACATGGGCGTGCCAACAATCGCCAGCGCCACAACAAACGCGACCACGAAAAATGCGATGCCCCGTGCCGCAGCGCGGCGCTTGCGACCTTTTACGCGAGGCTCAGTGCCAGTGGGGCCGTTTTCGCTGTCAGGCATTTCGTTCATGCGCGCCGTGCCATCTTAGTGATCTAAGGTCTGAGGTGCCGTTGTCTTTTTATGCCTCAACAGCCTTAAAGACGAGTGAAGCATTTGTGCCGCCAAAGCCGAAGGAATTGGACAGCGCGATGTTCACTTCCTTCTCTTTTTTGGTGTTGGCCACCAGATCAAGGGCGGTTTCAACGGATGGATTATCAAGGTTGATTGTTGGCGGCACGACGTTGTCGCGGATGGCCAGCATCGAGAAAATCGCCTCGACGGCACCGGCAGCACCAAGCAAATGGCCGACGGCCGATTTTGTGGACGACATGGAAACATCCGGCTGCTCGTTGCCGAACAGGCGCTCAACCGCGCGCAGTTCAATTTCATCGCCCAACGGCGTGGAGGTGCCGTGAGCATTCACATAGTCGATCTCGTCTGGCGAAATGCCTGCGCGCTCAATGGCCATGCGCATGGAGCGGTACGCACCGTCGCCGTCTTCCGCGGGCGCGGTAATATGGTACGCGTCGCCGGACATACCGTAGCCGACAATTTCGGCATAGATTTTGGCACCGCGAGCCTTGGCATGTTCGTAGTCTTCAACCACAACAACGCCCGCGCCCTCTCCCATGACAAAGCCGTCGCGGTCTTTGTCGTAGGGGCGCGAGCCCTTTTCCGGTGTGTCGTTGAAGCCGGTGGAAAGTGCGCGGCAGGCACAAAACCCGCCGATGCCAAGCGGTGAGATGGCGCTTTCCGCACCGCCCGCCAGCATGACGTCCGCATCGCCCAGCATGATCATCCGCGCCGCATCACCGATGGCGTGCGCTCCGGTGGAACAGGCTGTGACGACCGAGTGGTTTGGTCCTTTAAGGCCCCAGCGGATGGAGGCATAGCCCGATGTCAGGTTGATGAGGCGGCCGGGGATGAAAAAAGGCGACAGGCGGCGCAGGCCTTTGTTGTGCAGCGTCAGCGCGCCTTCTTCAATGCCGGGAAGTCCGCCAATGCCTGAGCCTATAATCACGCCGGAACGAATCTGATCTTCGTAGCTTTCAGGGTGCCAGTTGGCATCATCCAGCGCCTGCTTGGCGGCCGCCTGCGAATAGATGATGAACGGATCCATGCGCTTTTGTTCTTTGGGGTCCACCCAGTCGTCGGCATTGAACGTGC
This sequence comes from Pyruvatibacter sp., assembly GCF_040219635.1. Taxonomy (NCBI): domain Bacteria; kingdom Pseudomonadati; phylum Pseudomonadota; class Alphaproteobacteria; order Hyphomicrobiales; family Parvibaculaceae; genus Pyruvatibacter; species Pyruvatibacter sp. Next base: position 28,601 of record NZ_JAVJSC010000001.1, on the reverse strand, counting down.
CATCTGTGCCATCGCCGCGCTTTACTTCGCAGGCGATCTGGCAGGGATAGCCGGAGGCATCAAAGCGTGTGATTGGCCCGGCGCCCGACTGGCCATCAAGAAGCCGCGACCATGTAGCGTCAACGCCGGTTCCAAGGGGCGTTACCAGTCCCAGCCCGGTTACAACGGCCCGTCTCAGTTCAACCATGGTGCTCTCCCGATACTCTTTTTTCAGCGCCTGCAGCCAGTATGCCCGACGACGGCCTATTAGATAGCAAGACGGACGAACATGCCAAAACATGTCCGCCCGTCAAAACACGCAAAATTTGCCGCCCACAGCCTAGCTGCTGGCGTTTGCCTTGATGAAGTTGATCGCATCGCCAACCGTCAGAATGGTTTCGGCGGCGTCGTCGGGGATTTCAACTTCAAACTCTTCCTCAAATGCCATCACGAGTTCCACCGTGTCCAGGCTGTCGGCGCCCAGATCGTCGATGAAGCTGGCATTTTCGGTGACCTTGTCGGCTTCGACGCCGAGGTGTTCAACGACGATCTTTTTCACGCTCTCTGCGATGTCACTCATATTTCTTCTCTCAGCTCATTGTATGCGACCAGCCTGCGGAGGCTTGATCTGGGGCTTGTACTGTCGGCTCGCGCCGCCCGCCATAATTCATAAAAGCGGTCGCTTGGTACCATACTCATATTCCTTTGACCAGATTGCAGGCCATAGGGCAATGGGAGGCAATACGCGCATAAAAAGTCAACAATTACGGGTATCCTGACCGTGGAACATGCCACGTATCAAGGCTAAATCATGGCCATACCACCGTTCACGTGAATGGTCTGGCCGGTCACGTAGGCTGCTTCTTCACTGGCAAGATAAAGCGTGGCGGCGGCAATTTCCTGCGAGGTGCCAAGACGGCCTGCGGGAATCATCGTCGAAATGGTTTCTTTCTGCTTGTCGTCGAGAACGTCCGTCATGGCGGTCTGGATGAAACCGGGCGCCACACAGTTTACGGTGATGCCGCGGCTGGCCACTTCCTGCGCCATTGATTTGGACATGCCTATCATGCCCGCCTTGGCGGCCGCATAGTTGGCCTGCCCCGGATTGCCCATCACGCCCACCACGGACGTAATGCCGACAATGCGGCCCCAGCGGCGTTTCATCATGCCGCGCATCAGCCCGCGCGATAATCGGAAAGCTGCTGTCAGGTTGACCGCAATCACCTGGTCCCACTCATCATTTTTCATGCGCATGAAAATGTTGTCGCGAGTGATGCCGGCATTGTTGACCAGAATATCCACCTGCCCCATCGCCTCTTCGGCCTGTTTGGCCAGCGCGTCCACCGCCTCAAGGTCACTGAGATTGCAGGGCAGCACATGAGTGCGGTCTCCAAGGTCTGATGCCACATCTGCCAGCACGTTTTCACGGGTGCCGGAGAGGGCCACGGTGGCCCCTTGGGCGTGCAAAGACTGTGCAATGGCCCCGCCGATGCCGCCGGTTGCGCCGGTCACAAGGGCTGTCTTGCCGGTGAGGTCAAACATCGCGAAAACTCCGGTTGTTCTTCTGAATGGTGTCGGGTCTGGGTTTGCGGCTTAAAGGCCAGCTTCCGCGAGCGCGCGTACGGCGTCCACCGAATTGATGGTCTGACCTTTGATGGATTTGTCGATCCACTTGGTCAGGCCCGTCAACACCTTGCCGGAGCCACACTCCACCAGTTCGCTGACGCCCTGATCGCGCATATAGATGACGCTTTCACGCCAGCGGACCTGACCGGTAATCTGTTCCACGAGGAGCGTACGGAGTATCTCAGCATCGCTGACGGCTTCTGCCCGCACATTCGCCACCACTGGCACACTGGGGGCGGCGATCTCAACGTCCTTGAGGGCATCAGCCATTTCATCGGCGGCGGCCTGCATCAACGAAGAGTGAAACGGTGCTGACACGGCCAGTGGCATGGCGCGCTTGGCACCAGCTTCCTTGGCCAGTTCACAGGCGCGGTCAACACCTGCTTTGGAGCCCGAAATAACCACCTGACCGTCTGCATTGTCGTTGGCGACGCTCACAGGCTCACCGGTTTCAGCAGCTGCAGCGGCAACGGCTTCCGCGACCTTTTCGTTTGCCAGTCCAAGCGTTGCCGCCATCGCGCCCTTGCCTGCGGGCACCGCGCGTTGCATGGCCTCACCGCGCAACCGCAGCAGGCGGGCGGTTGTCGTCAGGTCCAGCGATCCCGCCGCACACAGGGCCGAGTATTCGCCAAGCGAATGCCCTGCCACAAATTTAGCGTGCTTGGAGAGGTCGAGGCCCACTTCGGCTTCAAGTACCCGGAAAAATGCCATCGACACGGCCATGAGCGCGGGCTGGGTGTTCATGGTCAGGGTCAGATCTTCTTCCGGGCCGTCCCACATGATTGATGTGAGCTTCAGGCCCAGCGCTTCGTCCACTTCGTCAAAAACAGCTTTTGCCGGGGCAAACGATTCAGCCAGTTCTCTGCCCATTCCAACGGCCTGAGCGCCCTGTCCGGGAAAGGTAAATGCGCGGGTTGGGGTGTCGCTCATACTTGGCTCCTCGCCTGCCGGTTCCTCGACTCGTCGCTTTGGAAAGCGTTTCCCCGGAGAGACACCGGGCAGACCATATGAGTCAAGGTCGCGCGCCTTGGTCCGCCGGTGCCAAGTGGGCTTGCTTTCAGGCGCTACTTCACGTATTTCCCCCGCTTCGCTCAAGGTCCGGAGCCGGGGGCTGAAGGAACGGCGCTTTAGCGCTTGCCTGTTTGCACACCAGATTACGTGCTTGGCACAACGGTTTTCCAGTGTTCCCGCCCGGTTCGTCATGACGGAGATGTCCCCATCTCCAGACGAAGAACGGGGCTTCGCGCCCGGATCGGCGGATTTGTTAGGGGAGCCCATTTTCATGGCGCTTTACGAACACGTATTTATTGCCCGACAGGATGTGTCGGCGCAGCAGGTTGAGGCCCTCACCGAGGAGTTCAAGACCGTGCTGGAAAGCAATGGCGGCTCGGTTGCAAAATCAGAGTACTGGGGCATCAAGACCCTCGCCTACAAAGTGAAGAAAAACCGCAAGGGTCACTACACCCTGCTCAACATCGATGCGCCGCATGACGCGGTTGCTGAGATGGAACGCCAGATGCGTCTGCATGACGACATTCTGCGGTTCATCACGCTGCGCGTCGAAGAGCACGAGGAAGGCCCGTCAGCCATGATGCAGTCGCGCGGTCGTGACGACCGTCGTGGTGGCCGTGGTGGCCGTGATCGTGATGATCGCCCGCGTGGTGGTGATCGTGACGACAAGCCTCGCGATGACCGGCCAAGGGGCGACCGTGAAGAGCGCGCACCTGCCGCCGCTGCAGAAGGAACACCCGCATGAAGATCATCCAGTCAGATGCCGCGCGTCGGCCATTCTTCCGCCGCCGCAAGACCTGCCCGTTCTCCGGGGCCAATGCGCCGAAGATCGATTACAAGGACACCCGGCTGTTGCAGCGCTACATCTCGGAGCGCGGCAAAATTGTGCCAAGCCGCATTACGGCGGTTTCCGCCAAGAAGCAGCGTGAACTGGCCCGCGCCATCAAGCGCGCCCGCTTCATGGCCTTGCTGCCCTATGTGGTTGACTGATACGCACGAATAGAAAGGGCCTGCATCCCTGTTTGGGAGCAGGCCCTTTTCCTTCAACGGCAAGCTTGCCCGGGTTGAGCGCGCCCTACTATGAGCACGCCCCACTGGAACAGTGACGCGCACACCGCATGGCTAACCTTCCCTATTGGCTGATTGGCATTCTGGCAGGGCTTGCCAGTTCGGTTTTGTATGCCGGAGCGTCGGCCGGCGCGTCGCCGGCTCTTATTCTGGCCTATCTCGCGCCTCTCCCGATATTCATTGCCGGCCTCGGCTGGGGTACGCTCACTGCGTTGATCGCCGGGAGTGTTGGCCTCGTGGTGATGGCGCTGCTCAGCGGCATCTCAGGTGGCATTGTATTTTTCAGCGTTGCAGCACTGGCGCCTATCTGGCTGGTGCGCCTGGCCTTGATGTCACGCACCGCCGGTGGACGTGGTGCGTCTGCGGCAGCGCGCGCCGCGCGGGCGCGCGAGGCGCATCATCAGGCTGTTGCAGATGGTCGCCGCGACGGCCCGCCGGAGGATGAACCAGCACCGCAAGTGGAATGGTATCCGCCGGGTATGCTGGTTGTCTGGACAACCGCAATTGCCGCTGCACTGCTGGTGGTCTCAATCCTATCGATGATGGCCGCAGATGGCGGCATTCGCAGCGCCATTGTGCAGATGATCAATACTGGCATCGTTGATACCGGCGAACTGCGCAACATGCTGGATGCGCAGGGCATGGATATTTCAGCGGCCGAGTTCTTGACCATGGTCGCAGCCTTTGTGCCTGCCACAGCAGCAGGCATGTGGCTGATCATGACGCTGGCCAACATGCTGATTGCCCAGCTGATTGTATCGCGTTCAGGGCTGGCTGCCCGCCCGACACCTGACATTCTGGGCATGTCCTATCCGCAGGCATTTCTGATTTTGTTTCCAGTGTCGCTGGTGCTGGGTTTTTTGCCCGGCGAGCTGGGTTTCGCCGGCGTGTCGCTGGCGGCACTCTTGTTTGTGCCCTATTTGCTGTTGGGGCTGGTGACAATTCATGCTATCTCGCGCGGCTGGCAGGGACGACCTGCCATTCTCGCCGTGTTTTATGTGGCTCTTGCGCTGTTTGGCTGGCTTATTCTGCTGGTCGGCATTCTGGGGCTGGTTGAGGCATGGATGGGACTTCGGGCGCGCTATGGCGCGGGCAGTTCAGGCCCGCCTGACGCACCCACACACATCGACCGCTAACCGCCATCACCTGACAAGGGGCTGCGCGGGACAGGCGCAAAGGACCGGGCACACAGGGTGCTGCGGCCACGCTTGCTGGAACGAGGACTAAACCCAATGGATGTTATTCTGCTAGAACGCGTCGAGAAGCTCGGCCAGATGGGCGACGTCGTTGACGTAAAACCCGGCTATGCCCGCAACTTCCTGCTGCCCCGCGGCAAGGCTTTGCGCGCCAACAAGGCCAACCGTCAGCGCTTTGAAACCGAACGCGCACAGCTTGAAGCCCGCAACCTTGAGCTTCGGGGTGAAGCCGAAGCCGTACAGGTCAAGCTCGACGGCCAAAGCGTGATTGTGATCCGTCAGGCATCTGAAAGCGGACAACTCTACGGCTCCGTTGCTACCCGCGACATTGCCGAAGGTCTGACTGAAGGCGGTTTTTCGATTGAGCGCCAGCAGGTGGATCTGCAGCGCCCGATCAAGACCCTTGGCCTCCACGAAGTGCTGGTGCGCCTGCACCCGGAAGTGTCTGCTACCGTCACCGTCAACGTGGCGCGTACGCAGGACGAAGCCGAGCGTCAGGCCCGCGGTGAAGACGTGACTGTTGATCGCACGGACGAGGAAGAAGAAGCAGCACTGCTGGCGGAAGAAGTGTTTGAGGACGCTGACGCTGCTGCTGCCCTTGAAGAGGGTGATGATGACGCTGGTGCGGATGAAGACAGCGTGGACGATAAGGCGTGATACTGACCACCACACTAAAGTAATGCGCTGACAAGACGCCGCTTCCCACTTGAGGGAAGCGGCGTTTTTGTGTCACCTCATTTGTCTGCGCTGCCTGATACATTCACAGAAATGCCCAACTTCGAGCACTTGATTCTGTCAGCAAAAAGAATCACTTGGGCTGAATCGCGCACACCATCCACAGGGTGTGAATAACTTTGCCGTGCATGGCTGGCGAAACTGTCACATGCTTCCCCCTTACCCCTTAAAAAGAATCTCATGAATCAAGCCGCAGCACCCACACCGCCTTTCGAGACTGAGCCAGACTCATCCTTCGACGGCATCGCCTACCGTGAGATGCCCCACTCGATTGAGGCGGAGCAGGCGTTGCTGGGTGCCATTCTGGTGAACAACGAGGCATATGATCGGGTCTCTGAGTTTCTGATTGCAGACCACTTCTATGAGCCGCTGCACGCCCGCATTTTTGAAGCGATTGCGCATCTTGTGGTTGGCGGCCATCTGGCAACACCCGTGACGCTGAAAGCGTTTTTTGACCACGACAGCACATTGGCGGAAGTCGGCGGCCCGGCCTATCTGGCGCGCCTTGCGGCTGCCGCCGTTGCCACACCGCACGCCAAGGATTATGGCCGCGCGATCTATGACCTGGCCGTGCGGCGTGAACTGATCCGGCTGGGTGAGGATATTCAGGCGGTAGCCGAAGACAGCCCGGTGGATATGCCACCGTCACAGCAAATCGAAAATGCCGAGGCCTCGCTGTATAACCTGGCAGAAAAAGGCCGCTATGAGGGCGGGTTCCAACCCTTCAAGACCTCCCTCACCACTGCCCTTGATATGGCGGCGGCGGCCTATCAGCGGGAAGGGCACCTGTCAGGTCTTTCCACCGGCCTGCGTGATCTGGATGCCAAGCTGGGTGGTTTGCAGAACTCTGATCTGGTTATCCTCGCCGGGCGCCCCTCCATGGGCAAAACCGCGCTGGCCACAAACATCGCCTTCAACGCCGCACGGGCCTACCAGACCGAGTTGGATGAGTTTGGCCGCGAGAAAGTGAGCGATGGCGGGATTGTGGCGTTCTTCTCGCTGGAAATGTCGGCTGAACAGCTTGCCACGCGTCTGCTCGCGGAACATTCGGGGATTTCGTCTGAGAAAATCCGCCGCGGCGACATTACAGCCGATGAGTTTGGCCAACTGCGCGAGGCCACTGAACTATTGCAGTCTGTGCCGCTCTACATCGACCATACGGGGGGCATTGCCATTTCAACGCTTGCAGCCCGCGCCCGGCGGCTCAAACGGCAGATCGGGTTGCAACTCATCGTGGTGGACTATCTGCAACTGGTCACAAGTTCAGGCCGCAACCAGGACAACCGGGTGCAGGAGGTGACGGCTATCACCACTGGTCTGAAGGCGCTCGCAAAAGAACTCAACGTGCCCATTCTGGCGCTGTCGCAGTTGTCGCGTCAGGTGGAACAACGTGAAGACAAGCGGCCCCAACTCTCTGACCTGCGTGAGTCAGGCTCTATCGAGCAGGACGCCGACGTGGTGATGTTCGTGTATCGCGAGGAATATTATCTGTCCCGCGAGGAGCCGACCGAAGGCACACCTGAGCATCTTACCTGGCAGGAAAAAAGCGCCCGCGCCCATGGGCTGGCAGAAGTGATTGTGGGCAAGCAAAGGCACGGGCCCACGGGCCGGGTGCAGCTTCAGTTCCAGGCTGACCTCACACGCTTCGGCGACCTTGACCATTTCCATCAGGGCTATGATGGTCCGTAGTTGACCCCTGTGGCGGATATTGCCCGCGCCGCACTGTAAATCGGATCGCGCCTTGAAGCCCCCTCCCCAGCCTGTCTCTATACAGCCCCCCCCTTCCCAGTCTGTCTCTGCACAGTCAGCCTGTACGCTGACAATTGATCTGGATGCGCTTGTGCGCAACTGGCGGGCAGCCAATGAAGCCAGCGGCGCAGCCACCGCATCTGCCGTCGTCAAAGCGGACGCCTATGGGTTGGGCGTTGAGCCGGTCGCAAAGGCACTTGCTGATGCAGGGTGCGATAGCTTTTTTGTCGCCCTTCCCGAGGAAGGCGCTTTGGTGCGCGCGGTTGCGCCAGATGCGCGAATATTTGTGCTGAACGGGCCAACGCCGGGGTGTGGTGAGACGATGGTGAAATGCCAACTCATCCCAGCCATAAATGACCTCACTCAGGCCCGTCATTGGGCAACTGTCTGCGCCGAAGCAGGCGCGCGTCTGCCCGCGGCGCTGCACCTTGATACCGGCATGAACCGGCTGGGTTTTGGCATGGCGGAGTTGGAACATCTGCGCAATGACACAACCCTTTTGCGCAACTTTGAGACAGTGCTGGTAATGAGCCATCTGGCCTGTGCAGATATTCCCGACAACGAGATGAGTGCAATGCAGCGCCGCAACTTCGACAGCCTGCGCGTTCACTTGCCGGACGCCCCTGCCAGCCTTGCCAACTCGGCCGGTATTTTCTTGGGGTCAGACTACCACTATGAGCTGACACGACCGGGCATCTGCCTGTATGGCGCGTCGCCGTTTGCGGATGCCCCTGCACCATTTGAGCCTGTGATAACCGCTACCGCACGCATCCTTCAGGTGCGCGACATCGCGGCGGGTGAAACTGTGGGATATGGCGCGACCTTCACAGCACAAAGAAATATGCGGCTTGCCACAATCGCTGCGGGGTATGCGGATGGTTTGTTTCGTAGCGCTGCGGGCAGGGCACTTGCCGTCGTGAACGGAGTTGCTGTGCCTTATGTCGGGCGCGTCTCGATGGACCTGGTAGTGCTGGATGTCTCAGCCCCTGGTGCGCGGGATGTTGAGGCCGGTGACGCCGCTGAACTCATCGGGCCATCCATGAGTGTGGATACGCTGGCAAACGCTGCTGGAACCATCGGGTATGAGGTGCTAACCAGCTTGGGACGGCGCTATACTCGGCGCTATATTTATGAATCAGCGACCCAGAAGACATGATGCTGCCCTCATGGAGATATTGCCGGTGAATGTGTTTGCGCTTGTCGGGCGCGCTGTCCTGACCTTTCTGGCCGAAGTAGGTGCCCTGTCACGGTTCACATTCCGTGCCATCCGGGCTTGCTTCACGCCGCCGTTTTACCTGCGCCATATCGGCCAGCAGATGATGCGCATCGGCTATTTCTCGCTCCCGGTTGTGGGCCTCACGGCCTTCTTCACCGGCGGCGTGCTGGCGCTGCAAATCTATATCGGCGGATCGCGCTTCAACGCGGAAGGCTTTGTGGCCAACATTGTGGCCATCGGCATCACGCGTGAACTGGGGCCGGTAATTGCGGGCCTTATGGTTGCCGGACGCGTATCAGCGGCGATTGCTGCCGAGATCGGCACCATGCGCGTGACCGAGCAGATTGACGCGCTGGTGACGCTCTCCACAAACCCGTTCAAATATCTGGTGGCCCCGCGCATTATTGCAGCTGTTATCTGTATGCCTTTGCTGGTGCTGGTTGCTGACATCATCGGCATTTTTGGTGGCTTTACCGTCGGCACTCAAAGCCTGGGTTTCAACCCGCTGGTTTACATCGGCAACACTGTGGACTTCATCGAAGTGCGCGATGTGACATCCGGTCTTATCAAGTCGGCAGTATTTGGCTTCATCATTGCACTGATGGGCTGCTACGCCGGCTATCGCAGTCAGGGTGGTGCGCAGGGTGTAGGTCGGGCAACCACAAACGCTGTTGTTGCGTCTTCAATCCTTATTCTTGCTGCCAACTACATCATGACCTCGCTGTTTTTCACCGAGTAACACTCAACTGCCGTCTGACACACCAAGGGCACATGACCATGGCTGACACGCCGATGATTGAACTTAAAGGAGTGCACAAACAGTTTGGCCCCAAGGTGGTGCTGGATGATGTGAACCTGCGTGTTGAGCGCGGCCACTCCATGGTGGTGATTGGCGGGTCGGGCACCGGCAAATCGGTCATGCTCAAATGCATTTTGGGGCTGCTGCATCCCACATCCGGCTCCATCAAGGTGGACGGCGAGGAAGTGACTGGCATTTCCGAAGGCGAACGCGAGGAGGTGCTCAAGCGATTTGGTATGCTGTTTCAAAGCGGTGCGCTGTTTGACAGCATCAGCGTTTGGGAAAACGTCGCCTTTGCGCTGATTCAGGGCGAGAATATGCCGCGCGCCAAGGCAAAAGACATTGCGATGGAAAAACTCGCCAAGGTGGGGCTTTCATCCGATGTCGGTGAGCTCAATCCGTCGGAGCTGTCAGGCGGTATGCAAAAGCGCGTCGGACTTGCCCGCGCAATTGCCCACGACCCCGAGATCGTCTTTTTTGACGAACCGACCACCGGCCTTGACCCGATCATGGCGGATGTCATCAACCAGCTCATTGTGGATACGGTGGATGATATGGGCGCAACTGCGCTGTCCATCACCCACGACATGGCGTCTGCGCGCAAGATTGCCGACCACATGGCGATGATCCACAAGGGCAAAATCATCTGGACCGGCACGGCTGCGGAAGTTGATACCTGCGGTAATCCGTATGTGGATCAGTTCATCAACGGGCGCGCCGAAGGCCCGATCCAGATGGAAGTGCTTAAGGCGTAACGCCCCAAGCCCGCCTCAGCCCCATGGCCAAATCCACCACACGCTTTGTCTGCCAGTCCTGCGGTGCCGTATACGGCAAGTGGGCCGGCAAGTGCGATGCCTGCGACACCTGGAACTCCTTGGTGGAAGAAGCAGGCGACAGTGGCCCTGCTGCCTCGCCTGCCACAGCGAGGCTGACGCGCGGCAACCGCAAGCTGCTGGACCTTGTGCCACTTGAAGGCGAAACCGCCGAAGCACCACGCATGGTGACAGGCATTGCGGAGTTTGACCGGGTGTGTGGCGGTGGTCTGGTGGCCGGATCAGCTCTGCTTGTGGGCGGCGATCCTGGTATCGGCAAATCGACAATCTTGCTGCAGGCGATGGCTGCGCTGGGCAAAACCGGCAAGCGAGCGCTCTACATTTCCGGCGAGGAAGCCATTGCGCAGGTGCGGATGCGCGCCAAGCGGCTGGGCCTTGAAAAATCGCCCGTCGAGCTTGCCGCTGCAACAAGCCTTGCCGACATTGTGGCGACGCTTGAGCAGGCACCGGCGGCAGACGCCGTCGTCATCGATTCCATCCAGACCATGTGGTCGGACGCATTGGAGTCCGCTCCGGGCACGGTGGCACAGGTGCGTGCATGTGCGCAGGCGTTGGTACGTGTTGCCAAGGCCAGGGGCACGGCCGTTATTCTGGTGGGCCATGTCACCAAGGAAGGGCAGATCGCCGGTCCCCGTGTGGTGGAGCATATGGTGGATACGGTGCTTTATTTTGAAGGCGAGCGCGGGCATCAGTTTCGCATTCTGCGCGCCGTCAAAAACCGCTTCGGGCCGACCGATGAAATCGGCGTCTTTGAAATGCGCGATACCGGGCTATCAGAAGTGTCCAATCCGTCCGCGCTGTTTCTGGGTGACCGCTCCGGCAGTGCGGCAGGCTCTGTTGTATTTGCCGGCATTGAGGGTACGCGGCCCGTGCTCATGGAAATACAGGCACTCGTTGTCCGCACAACACTTGGCACACCACGCCGCGCTGTTGTGGGGTGGGACGGCGGCAGGCTTTCCATGGTGCTGGCGGTGCTTGAGGCGCGCTGCGGGGCGTCATTTGGCGGCTATGACGTGTATCTCAACGTGGCGGGCGGTCTGCGGGTGAACGAGCCTGCAGCTGATCTGGCCGTAGCCGCCGCGCTGCTGTCGTCGCTTGATGATACACCGATTGATCCGCATACCGTGGTGTTCGGTGAGATCAGTCTTTCGGGGGCCATTCGTCCGGTCAATCAGGCTGAGAACCGGGCCAAGGAGGCAGCCAAGCTGGGGTTCAGGGCGGCTATTGGACCGGGCGGGCTCAAGGCGTTTTCCGGCGGACTCGCGGTGCAGGAAATCGAGACAATTGGCGGCCTTGTTAACGCCGTTTGCCATTCAAAGGTGCCGGGCGAGGTGCGATAATGCTAAGCATGATGACAGTGGCACTGATGGCCAGGGGCGCGGCCACCACGAAAGGGAACGACCGTGACGGGGTTTGATGCCGTTGTCATTGCAATCACGCTGATTTCCGGCCTGCTCGCCATGGTGCGGGGTTTTGTGCGTGAAATCCTGTCGATCCTGGCATGGGTCACGGCTGCTGGTGCCGCAATTCTTTCCCTTCCCTACCTGGCGCCCACGGCCCGCGACCTGATTGACCCTGCGTGGCTTGCCGATGCCGGGGCGGCTTTTCTGGTCTTTACCATCGTGCTGGTGGTTGTCTCTCTCATCACTTTCCGGCTTGGCGAGATGGTGCCGGACGGCCATGTGGGTGCACTCGACCGCACGGGCGGTTTCCTGTTTGGTCTGGCGCGGGGTTTTTTGCTCGTGACGATCGCCTATATGTTCATTGCATGGCTGGTATCCCGCGAAGACTTTCCGCCGTGGCTGGATGACGCCCGTTTGCTGCCACTGGTATCAGCCACCTCACAAACCCTTACAAACTGGGTCAATCCTGATGGCGATACACCGCCAGCCGCATTGCGGGCCACGCCCCGAGCCGGGGGTACACCCGGCACCGCGCAGCCCGCGTCAAACGATAGCGCTGACACAGCGGCGGACGACGGGTATAACGCTGAGGAACGCAGGCGGCTCGATCAGTTGATCGAGTCGGTTGAAGGGAATGGCTAACCGCATCGCTTTTTGGGTGATGCGCCGGTTTAATGCCTGTTACGGCACAAGAGGCTATCTTGACCCCCAAAGACCCCATGCACGCTGCCCCCACCTTCCCCCCATCTCAGGCCGAAATTGACATCGCGACGTGGCATGAAACGCTGGAAGGCGACACGCTGCGTGAAGAATGCGGCGTATTTGGCGTGTTCGGCAACACGGATGCTGCTGCCCTCACGGCTCTTGGCCTCCATGCCCTTCAGCATCGCGGTCAGGAGGCGGCAGGCATCGTTTCCTATGACGGCGAACGGTTTAACGCAGAACGCCGTATGGGCCTTGTGGGCGATAATTTCTCATCGGAAAAGATGATAAACCGGTTGGCAGGCTCTGCTGCCATCGGCCACAACCGCTACTCCACCACCGGCGAGACAGTGCTGCGCAATGTGCAGCCGCTGTTTGCTGACCTGTGGGGCGGCGGCTTTGCCATTGCGCACAACGGCAACCTGACAAATGCACTCACCCTGCGCGACCAGCTTGTGCGTAAAGGGGCCATCTTTCAGTCCACATCCGATACTGAAACCGTGCTGCAGCTTGTGGCCCGCTCAGACAAGCCACGCATCATTGAGCGGCTTGTCGATGCGCTGTCGCAGGTCGAGGGTGCCTATGGCCTTGTGTGCATGACACCAAAAAAACTTATTGGCGCGCGTGACCCGCGCGGCATTCGCCCGCTGGTGATGGGCGACCTCGACGGGTCTCCAGTTTTTGCCTCTGAAACATGTGCGCTCGATATCATCGGTGCGCATTTTGTGCGCGAGGTGGAGCCAGGCGAAATTGTGGTGTGTACGGAAGAGGGTGTGGAAAGTCACAAGCCATTTCCACCACAGCCTGCGCGACCGTGTGTATTCGAACATATTTACTTTGCCCGGCCCGACAGCATTGTGGGCGGCAAAAGCGTATATGATGTGCGCAAGAACTTTGGTGCGCAGCTTGCCCGCGAATCTCATGAAGAAGCAGACGTTGTCATTCCGGTACCGGACTCCGGCGTGCCGTCTGCGCTTGGCTACGCCAACGAATGCGGGCTGCCGTTTGAGCTTGGGCTGATCCGCAATCACTATGTGGGCCGCACATTCATCGAGCCGACCCAGCAGATCCGTCAACTTGGGGTCAAACTCAAGCACAATCCCAACCGCTCGCAAGTGGAAGGCAAACGCATTGTGCTGGTGGATGACAGCGTTGTTCGCGGCACAACTTCCATCAAGATTGTACAGATGATGCGAGACGCGGGCGCGCGCGAAGTGCATTTGCGCATCGCAAGCCCGCCGATTACCCATTCAGATTTTTACGGCATCGACACGCCCGACCAGTCGAAGCTGCTGGCACATCGCTTTGATCTTGAGGGCATGCGTTCCTATATCGGCGTGGACAGTTTGGCGTTCCTGTCCGTTGAGGGACTTTACAAGGCCATGGGATATAACGGCCGCAACCCGGACCAGCCACAACTGACCGACCATTGTTTCACCGGCGATTACCCCACCAGCCTGACCGACAAAGACGGTGACAGGGCCGGTGCGCAGCTTTCGCTCCTGGCAGAGATTGCCTGACGCATGGCGGGACAACTCGACGGAAAAATTGCTCTTGTCACCGGGGCCTCGCGGGGCCTTGGCTATGCGGCCTCACTCGCACTTGCAAAGGCAGGCGCGCATGTTGTGGCTGTGGCGCGAACCGAAGGTGGTCTTGAAGAGCTTGATGACGAAATCCAGGCTGCGGGTGGTGCCGCAACGCTCGTGCCGCTGGACCTGACGGATTATGAGGGTGTGGACCGGCTGGGTGCGGCGCTCTATGAGCGCTGGGGTCACCTTGATGTGCTGGTGGGTAATGCTGGTGCACTGGGCGTAATTTCACCCATCGGGCATGTGACCCCGAAAGACTGGCATACCGCCATTGATATCAACGTCAACGCGAACTGGCGTTTGCTACGCTCGATGGATCCGTTGTTGCAGGCTGCAGACGCGGGACGCGCGATCTTTGTCACGTCGGGTGCTGCCCAGAAGTGCCGTCCGTTCTGGGGGCCTTATTCGGTCTCAAAGGCAGCCCTTGAAGCGCTGGTGAAAACCTATGCGGCCGAAGTGGCGTCCACCAACGTGCGTGCCAATCTCCTGAGCCCTGGCCCTACACGCACCGCCATGCGCGCACGGGCCATGCCCGGCGAAGACCCGCAAACATTGCCGCACCCAAATGATATTGCGCCGATGTTTGTGCAAATGGCCCTGCCCGACTTTACCGCCAATGGCGAAACCAGGCGTTTTGAAGGCTAGGCCTTTTTGACAGGCTTGTTGGCCGCCCGCTTCTTGATCTTTGCCTTTTGCGGCGTACCGCGCCTTGTGCGCTGGTCTGCATACGGATTATCTCCCTTACGCAGCATCAGGCGCAGAGGCGCTCCATCAAGGTCAAAACGCTCCCGCAGGGCGTTCACAAGATACCGCACATAGCTTTCAGGCAGTTTTTCAGCCCGCTGGGAAAATACAATGAAGGTTGGCGGACGAGCCTTGGCCTGCGTCATATAGCGCAGGCGGATGCGGCGGCCCTGCACTGCAGGCGGTGGGTGCCTGCCGACAGCCATTTCCAGCCAGCGGTTAAGGCCTGCAGTCGGAATACGTCTTGTCCAGCGCTCATAAGCGCGCAATGCGGCAGGCATCAGCTTGTTTAGCCCCTGCCCGGTCAAAGCGGAAATAGGTACCACTTCAATGCCTTTTACCTGCGGCAGCAATTCATCAATGCGTTGGTCAATTTCACGCAATGCGGCGCTTCGGTCCTCTACCAGATCCCATTTGCTGACGGCCAGAATGAGCGCGCGGCCTTCGTCCACAACCAGGTCGGCGATTTGCAGATCCTGCTTTTCAAACGGCTGGGTGGCATCAATCAGCAGCACCACAACTTCTGCGAAATCAATGGCACGCAAGGTATCAGCGACGGATAGCTTTTCGAGCTTTTCCGTCACGCGGGCGCGGCGCCGCAGACCGGCCGTATCCCAAAGTGTTACCGCCCGATCACCGACCTTCCAGTCCACCGAGATGCTGTCGCGGGTAATCCCTGCTTCGGGGCCGGTCAGCAGCCGGTCCTGGCCGATCAGCGTATTGATGAGAGTTGATTTGCCCGCATTGGGCCTTCCCACCACGGCAACGCGCATTGGCTTGTCGACTGCCGCTTCAGCATCTTCGTCTTCATAGTCGTCAAAGGCTTTAGACGCTTCGGCAAAGGGGACAAGAGCTGCGTAGAGGTCGGATGTTCCCTCGCCGTGCTCGGCGGAAATACCCAGTGGTTCGCCGAGCCCTAATTTGTAAGCCTCCATGCGGCCCGCTTCACCTGCCTTGCCTTCGCATTTGTTGGCGGCCAAAACCACCGGCGTGTTGCCTTTGCGCAGAATGCGGGAAATCTCTTCATCAAGCGGTGTCACGCCGGTGCGGGCATCGACCAGAAACAGGCAAACGTCCGCATCTGCGATTGCCGCTTCGGTCTGGCGGCGCATTCGGGCGGGCAGCACGTCGCCGCTGGCATCCTCGAAGCCTGCTGTGTCAAAGACTGAAAACGTCATGTCGCCAAGTTCGGCCACACCTTCCCGGCGGTCGCGGGTGACACCGGGGGTGTCATCAACCAGCGCAAGCCGCCTGCCGACGAGACGGTTGAACAGAGTCGATTTGCCCACATTGGGGCGGCCGACGATTGCCAGAGTAAAGCTCATGCTATGCGGCTCCTGCCGCGCCGGGGGCCGTGAAGGCCATGAGGGCCAAAAGGGGCCGGTCTATCGGAAGGCCAGAAGGTCCGCGCCGTCCGTCAGAATATAAACGGTTTTGTTGGCAACAACTGGTGCGATGAAGCTCCCGTCGGGAATCTCGATGTCGCCCAGCACTTCGCCCGTATAAGGCGAAAGAGCCAACGCGTTGCCGGTAGAAGATGCAAGTAACAACCGGTCGCCCACCAGAACAGGACCTGACCAGGATATGGCACCGTCGCGGTCTTCCTCATCCTCAAAACGGCTCACCTGCGTCACCCATTTGATGCGCCCGTCACGCCGCGAGAGCGCAATCACTTCAGCGCTGGTCGTGACCAGAAAGATAAAGTCACCGGCCACCCATGGTGTCTGCACGCCAGATATGGAGCGCGTCCATGCGCGTTCGCCGGTACGGATGTCGATGGCAACCATGCGCCCGGCATGGCTGACCGCAAACACGCGGTCGCGGTCAATGACCGGACGCCCGGCAATGTCGCTGATATTGGCCAGTGCCGTGTTTGACAAAACACGGGTCAGCGTGTCGTTCCAGATTTCCTGACCGTTTTCGACGCGCAGCGCAAAAACCTCGCCGGAGGAATACGGTACAACCAGCGTATCGCCGGAGACGGCAGGGCTTGGTGAGCCGAGGATGCCGGCGGTTTCCTGAATACCGGAATGCGTCCACAGCACGTCACCGGACGCCTGCGCCAGTGCCACAATCTGGTTGTCGAAGGAAATGGCGAACACACGGCCGCCGACAGCCGAGGGGGCCGCCCTGAAGGGCGTACCGCCATTGTGAACCCAGAACTGCTCGCCGGTGGTGGCATCAAGCGCCACCACTGTGCCAAAGCCCGTGGCGACAAAAACTGCACCGGCATCATACGCAATGCCGCCGCCGAACCCTTCTTCGGAGTCTGCATCTTCAGGTGTCAGGTCAACGGCCCACAGCCGATTGCCCGTTGTAGCGTCGAACGCCCGCACGCTGCCTTCAGCATCCAGGACATAGGCGCGCCCATCAGCAATGATGGGGGGTGCAGTCAGCCGCCCGTCGCCGGTTGACCCCTGCCCGGCATTCACGCGCCAGACCCGCGCCAAAACCTCTGAGGCGTCAAGGTGGTGCAGCACGTTGTCGGGGAAACCGCCCGGTTGTGCCCAACTGTCATTGACATATGGCGCAGGCAGCACAACCTGCAGGCCTGCAATGCGCGGGTCAGCTTCAAGCTGCTGCTCAAGGGCCAGCACGGAAATGCGCTCGCCGGGGAGCGGTGGATCATCAGACGGGCTGATGAGATCGTTGAACGTATCACACGCGCCAAGAGCCAGCGCTGCGATGAGCACCAGCGCTGCACGGGACGACAAATGCTGTGCTGGCAAAAAGCGTGAAACGGTCATTGGGCGTCCTCACCTTCCACAGTTGCGTCTGCCGCAGGGTCTGCTGGAAGCTGACGCGCCACGGGGCCATCGAGTTGCAGGCCTCGCAACATGGTCCGTGCACGCTCACGAGCCAGCGGCGGCGCGCCTTCCAGGTCTGCCAGTGCCTGATAATATTCGCCGGCAGCCTCGCGGTTGTTGTCGCGCAGTTCCGTAAAGCCCAATAGCTCAAGCGCAGAAAAACGCCATGGGTTGTCATCCTCCGCCAGGGGCGTGAGGCGCACTTTCAACTCGTCCGTGCTCGCTGTATCGGCCAGAAGAAGTGCCGCTTTGATGCTGGCGAGGCCACGTAGCAGTTCATCACCGCCGCCCGCAGCGATGGCATCATAGGTTGCAACAGCGCCAACCACATCGCCTGCCTCAGCCTTGAGACCGGCAGCGCGCATACTGGCCACCGTGCCATATCCCCCACCCGCATCAGCCGCGATAGCCGCGTAGGCATCGGCGGCACCGGCGACATCGCCATCGGCAGCCAGTTGGCCGGCAGCTACGAACGCCCGTGCGGCGTCCTCGGAGGCTGATTGCCGGGTCGCACTCCAAAAGGTGAAACCCGCGACAATCACGATCAGACCGATAGCGGCCGCAATGGCATACGTGCCATAGCGCTTCCACACTTCCTCGGCGCGGTGGCGGCGGAGGTCTTCATCAACTTCGCGGAAAATATCGCTCACGGAGGCGGGCTCGCTGGCTGTTTGGAAAGTTAAGTTTCAGGAATGCGCTAAATTAGCCGGGCTGGGCGCAGGATACCACCCATAAAGGATATGGGTGGGGACCGCTGTAATGACCTGAGCCAGGCAGCTATTTCTTCATCGCGTAAGTATGTTCTTCCGCCGGAAAATGCCGGGCGCGGACTTCCTTTGCATAGGCTTGCGCTGCCCCTTCGATGGCGGCCCCCAGCGTTGCAAACTCCTTGACGAACTTGGCGGGCTGCGGGTTGAGGCCCAGCATGTCCTCCAGCACCAAAATCTGCCCGTCACACGCCGGAGATGCGCCGATGCCGATGGTCGGGATGTCGATCTGGCCAGTTATACGGGCGGCAAGTGGCTCTGCAATGCCCTCCAGCACTACAGAAAAAGCGCCTGCATCCGCCACGGCTTTGGCGTCGGCCTCAAGGGCGGCCCATTCATCGGTAGTGCGGCCTTGGGTTTTGTAGCCGCCCATGGTCTGCACGCTTTGCGGCGTCAGGCCGATATGGGCCATCACCGGTATGCCCCGCTCGGACAGAAAATGAATGGTTTCGGCCATGCGCGCGCCGCCTTCAAGCTTGATGGCGGTGCAGCCGGTTTCATGCATTACGCGGGCGGCATTGCGAAAAGCGATTGCCGGGCTTTCCTCATAGGTGCCAAACGGCATGTCCACCACCACAACCGCCTGATCGGCGCCGCGCATCACGGCCTTGCCATGCAGGATCATCAGCTCAAGCGAGACACCAAGCGTGTTTTCCATGCCGTGCATGACCATGCCCAGGCTGTCGCCCACCAGCAGCAGGTCAACATACGGGTCCACCAGACGGGCGGTGTGTGCGTGATAGGCCGTCAGACACACCACCGGCGTATTGCCCTTGGAGTTTCGAATCTGCGGCACTGTTTTGCGGCGAGTGGTATTCTGGGCGGACATGGAGGGCCTTTTAAATGCCGTTTTGTGCGGTGCGGCACACTAGTGAGTGCACCCGTTAAACGCAATTGCTGCACAAACAGCGGCTAAGATCGATTTGCGGGCGTTAGTTCTGGTTGCTGCCGTAGGCCCAGGCTTTTTCTTCTATGTCTTTGTTGTCGGGGGCCAGTTCATAGGCGCGCATGAAATCGTCGCCGGCAAATGTGTTTTGACCAAGCGCTTCAAAGATCCTGCCGCGCACATAGTAGGCAGCAGCGTATTCAGGATTGAAGGCGAGTGCCTTGTTGGCGTCGGAGATGGCCGCATCAAGCTGCGACATTTCCAGGAATGCGTTGGCGCGGGTGGTGTAGATGTCACCGGCCTCGGGTGATTTTTCCAGGGCTGCTGTGTAGTCCTCGATTGCGAGAGCAAGCTGGCCGTTGAGTTTGTAGGCCACGCCGCGGTTGACCAGTGCGGTGACGATATCGCCTTCAGACAGATCGCCGGATTCAAGTGCGCGGGTGCAATGGATAACGGCCTGAGCCGGGGTGCCGTCGTCAAAAAACTGTGCATGGCACAGCTCGTTCTCGACGATGCCGTTAACGTCATCCGGCCTGACCGCTGTCGCGGTATCGGCGGCAGCCTCAGTATCGGGGGATGTTTCAGGCGCAGCGGTCGCTTCAGGAAGCGGCGGGGGTGTTAAGACAATTTCAGGGGTGGCTGACTGCGCAGATGTTTCGTTTTGCGCGGGTTGTGGTGTTTGCGGTTCTGTCTGCTCGACAGGCTCCGGGAAGGTGAATTGCGCAACGGCCCCGGACGCAGGGAGTACCAGGCCAAGTACAACCCCCAGAACAAGGCCCGGAATCAGGCAATACGGGGTATGGCTACGCAAAACAGTTACTCCCACTCAATCGTGCCGGGCGGTTTGGAAGTGATATCGTACACCACCCGGTTGATGCCACGCACCTCATTGATAATGCGCGTTGCAGTGCGGCCCAGAAATGCGTGGCTGAAGTCGTAGTAATCGGCCGTCATGCCATCGGTTGAGGTGACAGCTCGCAAGGCACAGACAAACTCATAAGAGCGTTCATCGCCCATGACGCCAACTGTTTTGACTGGCAGCAGCACTGCGAAGGCCTGCCAGATGTCGTCATAGAGTCCTGCGTTGCGGATTTCTTCGAGGTAGATTTTGTCCGCTTTACGGAGAATATCCAGCCGCTCGCCGGTGATCTCGCCGGGAATACGAATGGCAAGGCCAGGACCAGGAAACGGATGGCGGCCCACAAATAGCTCCGGCAGGCCAAGCTCACGGCCCAGAATACGCACTTCGTCCTTGAACAGTTCGCGCAGCGGTTCCACCAGCTTCATATTCATGCGCTCAGGCAGGCCACCCACGTTGTGGTGTGACTTGATGGTGACCGAAGGGCCGCCAGCAAACGACACGCTTTCGATCACGTCGGGATAGAGCGTGCCCTGCGCCAGAAATTCTGCGCCGCCTACTTTTTTGGCTTCGTCGTCGAACACATCAATGAAAGTCGCGCCAATGATCTTGCGCTTGCGTTCAGGGTCGGTGACGCCCTCCAGCTTGTCCAGAAACAGCTTTTGCGCTTCCACATGCACGAGCTTGATATTGTAGTGGTCGCGGAACAGCGTCACCACTTCGTCGGCTTCGCCCATGCGCATCATGCCGGTATCCACGAACACGCAGGTAAGTTGTTCGCCAATGGCTTCGTGCAGCAATACGGCGACCACGGATGAATCCACACCGCCGGACAAACCGCAGATCACCCTGCCCGTGCCCACCTGTTCGCGTACGCGCTTGATTTCGGTTTCTCTGAACGCAGCCATAGACCAGTTGCCGGCACACCCGGCTATGTTCTGTGTGAAGTTTTGCAGCAGCTTTGCACCGCGCGGCGTGTGGACAACTTCAGGGTGAAACTGAACGCCATAAAATCTGCGCTTTTCATCGGCGATCGCCGCAAACGGCGCGTTGGCGCTGGTACCGATGACGCTGAAGCCTTCGGGGATTTCGATCACCCGGTCGCCGTGGCTCATCCACACCTGATCGCTGGAGCCTGTATCCCAAACGCCATCAAACAAAGGGCTGGTTTGCATGACCGTAAACTCGGCGCGGCCAAACTCGCGTTCGTCTGCGGCTTCCACCTTGCCGCCAAGCTGCGCCACCATGGTTTGTTCGCCATAGCAAATGCCCAGCACGGGAATGCCAAGCTCAAACACGCGCTTTGGTGCACGCGGCGTGCCCATGCCGGTGACACTGGCAGGACCGCCCGACAAAATGATTGCCTTGGGGTTGAGCCGGTCAATCGCCTCGTCCGCCTTATCAAACGGCACGATCTCGGAATAGACATTGCTCTCACGCACACGCCGCGCAATGAGCTGGGTGACCTGACTGCCGAAGTCAATGATCAGTATACGGTCGTCGGCGCCGGCTGGAATGTCTGGCTGGGGGCTTTGCGTCATTGCGGGCTCGTTCAAGTGGAAGTGTTGCGTTCAAGGCGGCTGATGAAAAAGCCGTCCGTTGAGTGGGTATGAGGCTGAAGGCGCAGGCCGGTCGCGCCAGAGGGCGCCGGATCGTTTGGCGAAACCACGAGCGAAAAGTCCGGGTTTGCCTCCAAAAAAGCCTCAATGCGGCGTTCGTTTTCAACCGGCAGAACCGAGCAGGTGATGTACACCAACCTGCCACCAGGCTTGACCAGGGGCGCGGCTGTGCGCAGCAGGGCATCCTGCGTTTTGGTGACCTGTTCCAGCGCGGCATCGTCAATGCGCCATTTGAGCTCGGGGTGTCGGCGCCAGGCACCAGAGCCTGAGCACGGCACGTCCAGCAGGACCCGGTCACACTTGCCATGCAGTTCGCCGAAATTGCCGTCCTGCGGCCATTTCATCGGATGGATGTTGCGAGCGTCGGCGCGTTTCATACGCGGGGCCAGGTTACCGAGGCGGCGCGCATCGCTGTCAGTTGCGTATATCTGCCCCTTGTTCTGCATGGTGGCCGCGAGCGCCAGCGTCTTGCCGCCAGCACCAGCGCACAGATCTGCCACCTGCATACCGGGTCGGGCATCAACAAGGGCAGCCGCCAACTGCGAGCCTTCATCCATTGGCTCTACATGGCCTTCCTTATAGGCGATGGTGCCTGCGATGAGAGGGTTGCCGACAACGCGAAGGCCAGTGGCCGCATGGGGTGTCGGCGCTGCTTCAATGCCTACGGCTGCGAGTGCCGCAGCGGCGTCATCGCGCGTTGTCCTGAGCGTGTTGACCCGCAGGTCAAGCGGCGCAGGTGTATCGAGTGCGGCTAGCGCCTCATCAAGATTTTCACCATAAGCCTTGGTAAGCTCAGGCAACAAAAACTCCGGCACATCATAAGACGGCAGGCCATCCCGATGCAAACCGCTCAGTGTACTGATGAGTGTGTGCTCATCATCATTGAGGGCCAGAGGCGCATGGCCTTCGCCTGAAAAAAGTGCGGCAACCTCCTGCGGAGCCTTGCCCTCGCCCAGCACAAGGTCTGCGAGCACCAATGCGCGTGGAGCCGCAGACACGGCCCTGGCATAATATCCGCGCCGCCGCAGCACGGCATAGACCTGCGAGGAAATAGCCCGACGATCCTTGGAGCCGGCAAACCGGTGGCTACGACCCCACTGACGCACCACATCGTCGGCGGGCCGAAGCCCGCGCTCGATCTCCTCAATGATCTCGATCGCCGCTGCGACGCGCGCGCCTGGGGTCAACGGCTTGGGCTCGGATAGTTGGGTGTTTCGCGGGTGATGGTCACGTCGTGGACGTGGCTTTCAATCAGACCGGCGTTGGTGATGCGCTGGAACTGTGCTGTTTCGTGCAGCAGGGGAATAGTCCTGCAGCCGGTGTAGCCCATAGACGCACGCAGGCCGCCGACAAGCTGATGCAGCACGGCACCGAGCGGGCCTTTGTAGGGCACCTGACCTTCAATGCCTTCGGGCACAAGCTTCAGCTGGTCGCTGACGTCGGCCTGGAAGTATCTGTCAGCGGAGCCGCGCGCCATGGCGCCGATGGAGCCCATGCCGCGATAGGCCTTGTAGCTGCGGCCCTGGTACAAAAAGACTTCGCCGGGGCTTTCGTCAGTGCCCGCGAACAGCGAGCCGAGCATGGCGACATCAGCGCCTGCCGCAATGGCCTTTGCCAGATCGCCGGAATACTTGATGCCGCCGTCGCCGATCACCGGACGGCCGGATCCTTTGGCTTCGTTGGCGCATTCCATAATGGCAGAAAGCTGCGGCACACCGACGCCCGCCACCATGCGTGTGGTGCAGATTGAGCCGGGGCCGATGCCCACCTTGATGGCGTCCGCACCAGCTTCGATCAGCGCGCGGGTTGCCTCTGCCGTAGCCACGTTGCCCGCTATTACCTGCGTGTAGTTGCTGTGCTGTTTGATGCGCCGGACAGCATCAAGCACGCGGGATGAATGGCCGTGCGCTGTATCGACAACCACCACGTCAGCACCGGCGGCAATCAACGCCTCGGTGCGGGCGAAGCCGTCGTCACCTACTGATGTTGCCGCACCAACACGCAGGCGACCCTGCTCATCCTTACAGGCATTGGGATGAAGCTTTGCCTTCTCCATGTCCTTGACGGTGATGAGGCCAGTGCAGCAATAAGCGTCGTCCACTACCACGAGTTTTTCAATGCGGTGTTGGTGCAGCAGGCGCTTGGCCTCGTCCTGACCAACATTTTCGCGCACCGTAATGACTTCCTTCGTCATCAGTTCATACACGGGCTGGTTTGGATTGCTGGCAAACCGCACGTCGCGGTTGGTGACAATGCCCACCAGCTTGTTGTCGCTCTCCACTACTGGAATGCCGGAAATGCGATGCTGCTCCATCAAGCTCAGCGCATCCTGCAACTTGGCATCAGGTGCGATGGTGACCGGGTTCACCACCATGCCGCTTTCAAACTTCTTGACCTGCCGCACCTGCTCGGCCTGTTCATCCGGTGACATGTTTCGGTGAAGAATGCCAACGCCGCCGGCCTGCGCCATGGCGATGGCCAGCGGGGCCTCGGTCACGGTGTCCATGGCGGATGAAATAATCGGTATGCCCAAGTCTATTTCAGCGGTCAGCCGCGTGCGGGTATCTACCTCACCGGGCAGAACATCGGACGCAGCCGGGCGTAGCAGCACATCATCAAATGTGAGGGCCTCGGGGATATTTCCAGTCAGGATTTGCAAGCCAACCTCCGCTTCTGCGTTCTTTGTCTGCCGGGTGACAGAACCGCCGCAGGCTCTTGGTGTTGGCGGGGGTAAATACCATGATGCGGACGCACGGCAAACTGTTTTGCGCTGCACAAACGCAAACGTGCCCTGCATGTGACCATTCGGCCCGATGTAGGGGTTATTCAGGCCTCGGAATTGCCCTGAACAGAGCGGGATCCGCCTTTGAAGCCTGTCGCCAGCACATACATTTCAGCCGAATCGGAGCGGCTGGCCTTCGGCTTTACGTGACGGACGGCGGCAAAGTTCCGGTTGAGGGCCTTCATCAGGTCGCGCTCGGCACCGCCCTGCAGCACTTTGGCCAGAAAACTGCCACCGGGCTTGAGCACTTCAACAGCAAAATCCAGTGCCATTTCGCACAGCGCCATGATGCGCAGATGGTCAGTCGGCCTATGACCGGTAGCAGACGCCGCCATATCTGACAGCACCACGTCTGCCGGACCGCCCATCAGTTCCTTCAAGGTATCGGGCGCTTCATCAGCCCGAAAATCCAGTTCGATGACGGTGGAACCGGCTATCTGTTCCATGGGCAAAATATCAATGCCCACCACATGTCCGCCACGCCCGTTTGCAGCACCGGTGCGCTTGACGGCAATCTGCGTCCAGCCGCCGGGCGCCGCCCCCAGGTCCACCACGCGGGCACCGGGCTTGAGGAAATGATGTTTGTCGTCAATTTCAAGCAGCTTGTAGGCCGCCCGGCTGCGATAACCGTCGCGCCGGGCCGCTGCGACATACGGATCATTCAGCTGGCGTTGCAGCCATTGGGTGGACGAGTTCTTGCGGCCGCGTGCAGTCTTAACGCGCTGTTTGAGTTCGCGTGTGCTGCCTGCAGTGTTGCTGGTGGTGCCACTTCCGGCCTTGCGTTTGCTCATAGGTTTGTCTGCTGCGCCCTTTTACGCCCGCCACGCCTGCGGCGGCGCTTGCGTTTCTGATTGCGCCTGTCTTCGCGCATCAGGGTAATGAGAATGCCTTCGCGCAACCCCCGGTCCGCCACGCGCAGGCGGCGACAGGGCCACGACGTCTGTATAGCTTCGAGGATAGCACAGCCTGCCAATACAAGGTCGGCGCGCTCCCTGCCGATGCACGGCACGTTTGCACGTTCCTCAAGTGTCATCAGGCTGAGAGCCTGGGTGACGGCGGAGACATCGGCAAAATCAATCCAGGTGCCGTCCACTTTTGAACGGTCATACCGGCGCAAGCCCAAGTGGATGCCGGCAATGGTGGTGACGGTGCCGGACGTGCCAAGCAGGTGGATATCACCCTTGGCTACAGCCTCATCAAGCTGTGCGTCCATTTCCTCAGACCACGGACGGTCATTCAGCAGCGCGGTCACTTCCTGCACCATTTTTTCGTACCCGGTGCGGTTCAGGGTTCGGCCGTCGTATCTGTCGGCGAGAGTTACAACGCCAACCGGCAGGGATGCCCAGGCCAACACATGAGGTTCGCCGGCCGGGCCTATGTTCGTCATATCAAGCCACACAAGCTCGGTTGAGCCCCCGCCGATATCGAACACCAATGCCCTGCTGGCTGATTTGTCCAGCAGGGGCGTGCACCCCAAAACAGCCAGGCGGGCTTCTTCCTCTGGCGTTACGACTTCCAGTTCGAGGCCCGTCTCGCGGGCGACGCGTTCAATGAACATGCCTGAGTTGACCGCATGACGGCAGGCCTGGGTGGCAATAACGCGCGCACGGGCGACATTACGGCGGCGCATTTTGGCAGCGCAGATGCGCAGCGCCCCTACCGCTCTGTCCATTGCCTCCGCGCTTAACTCATCGCTGTTACCCAGACCCTCCCCAAGCCGAACGATGCGCGAAAATGCATCAATAACCTCAAACGTACCGCCGGCCGGTTGGGCTACCAAAAGTCGGCAATTGTTTGTGCCCAGATCTATAGCTGCATAGGCAGGGGTGCTCTTGTCGCCACGATTTTTGTTGCGTTGGTGACGCAGAGGTTTTTGTGTGGCTGAAACTCCTGACGGATTGTCGGCTCCCGTCGCAGACAAGACGGCGTGCTCTGCGCCGGGCGGCGAAGAGGGCGGTGTTTCCTCGCGCGCGGCGCCGGGCGCTCCGGCGTCGCGCTGCGGCTCAGGGCCGGCGTCGCCAGGGGAAGCCGGGGCCGCCCGCACTGTATCGTGCGGTTCGTCCACCCGTTCCACTCCGCGCGCGCCACACCTTCAAATGAGCTGCGTCACGCGCCAATATGTTGAACTTGAAGTGACCGTACCACTGTGCCGACACGATTTGCCAGCCCGCAGGTGCGCAAACTGATACCCGGCTTAGGTGGCCATCATCGAATCAATTTCGTTTTGCGTCAGCGGGCCGTTGCCACGGCGATCCCCGCCATCAAACGATGCCTTGCGGTGACGCCGGTCGGGGCCGACAAATCCTTCTGCCACTACAAAGTTGCGGGGAGCAAATATTGACGCTTCAATTTTCTTGCGAAGGTCTGTCGCTGAGAACGGTTTGGTCAAATAGACGTTCGAGCCCAGATCGCGCGATAGCTCCACGCTGTCGCGCGAGGCCACCGACGCCATGCTTACTACGCCTGCTTCGGGCGAGTGGCAGGCCGTGTTACGGCGAACAAACTTCATGAGTTTGGGGCCAATTCCGTCCTCAGGGCGCCAGTCCACCAGGACGCAGTCCGTTGGGGCGAATGCCAGCCGTGAAATGGCGCTGTCTTCGTCATGATGAACATCCAGCGATTTTGGCTGAAACGTTTTCACCAGCTGCGTAAGTATAGAACGCAGATACGATGACTCCTCCACCAGCACGATATCCATGCCGGAGAGATCTCTTTTTGTCTCGCGGGACATATCCTTCACCGGGCCGCACTCCTGATTTGCACGCAAAAAGTGTACCTTTTGCTCGCCTCAGGCCGTCTAGTGGTATGCAGGTGCGAGCGAACGCAGTTTGCAATATCCCGGTAAACGCCCGCTTAAGGATATGTATTCGATTATGCAAAAGCGGGGCGGCCAACACCAACGAGGGCCCGGCACCCAAGAGGTTTGACAGACCGCGAAACTCTAGGGTAAACCGCGCTTCCCGTTGGGGGATCGTCTAATGGTAGGACAGCGGACTCTGACTCCGCCAGTCTAGGTTCGAATCCTAGTCCCCCAACCAGCCACTCCCGCCGCTCGCGCCTGTCTCCAGGTCGCACGATCATGCTGAGGGAGGAAGGACTCAGTTTTTTCGCCGGGCCAGAAATGGTTCCTGAAGCTGGTACATGCGGATTGCATCCTGATAGGCGCCATCGACGAAAAATTCGTTGACCAAACAGCCCTCCTGGATGAATCCGGTCTGTTCGTAAACACTGATGGCGGCGGCATTCTCGGTTGAAACGAGAAGATACACCTTGTTGAGGTTGAGCACGCAAAACGCATAGTCGAGGGCCAGCGTGGTGACGCGTTTCGCGCAGCCTTTTCCCTGATGCGTCGGGGCAATGATGATCTGGAACTCGGCGCGGCGGTGGATGTAACTTATCTCGACAAGCTCGACGAGGCCGACGCGTTCGTTGGCTTGGTCAATCGCCAGGAAACGCCGTTCAGACAAATCGTGGATGTGCTTGAGGTAAAGCTCCTCCAGTTCCACGAATGATTCATAGGGCTCCTCAAACCAGTAGTTCATCACCCTGCGATTGTTATTGAGTTCATGCACAAACGGCAGGTCGTGCTTTTCAAGAGCACGTAGTCTGATTTGGGTAGCGGCCATTTCGAAGCTCATTTCCGCGAGACATGGAGAAGGCAGCGCTGAGTCGCCGCCTTGGTCGCGAGTGTATCCGCAAAGCAGCGGCGCGTGCCGGGATTTATGATTGTTGCGCCTGAGGTGCATGGTGCGAGGCGTGGGCCAACAACCAGCCACTCGGCTGCTCTTCATGCCAGCAGCGTTGGGTTCGGCGGCACGCGACCATGCATCGCTCATCCACGTGACAGGATTGTGGAATGAAGTCGCTCTCAGGTCACAGGTTTTTTCAGAACTCCAGGCGCACCGCAGCGGTGACTGAGTCCTCGCGGTAATCGTCCTGGAACTCGCCGTCGTAGAGCAGGCGTACCGAGAACACGTCCGTGAACTCATAGGTGAAGCCTGCGCCGACCCCGGTGGAGAACTTGTCGCGCTTGGTGGGGCTTGAGACGAACGTGCCCCCGCCCACAACCGAACCTGAGATCGGCTGGCCCGGGTCTGCAAGTTCCTGCAGCGCGCGGACATAGCCCTCGGGCAGGAACCGGCTGCCATTATCCAGTTCGTGGGTGTAGCGCGCTGCCACACCTGCCACAGCCCTGACAGACGTGATGTTCATGCTGTTGATGGTGGTGGGT